>JAGMEZ010000346.1 GCA_023127905.1 Caldifarciminota bacterium | reverse complement strand
CTTGTTTACTGTTTCACCAGAAGCAAGAGGAATGGTTGATTCCTGGTAGATGTACTCTTTGGGGTCAGGTGTAACCTTAAATATGTATGTACCTTTTTTGAGTGCCACATTGTAAGCGCCTGTATCAGTTGTTTTGAGAACTGATACCTCCTTGTTCGATTCAGCATCAACAACTGAGATAGTTGCAGGAACAGGTTCTTTTGTCTTTGCATCGTAAACTAAGCCCTTTACGATTCCACCAGCCTTCACAAGTCTAAAAACCTTTTGAACCTCAAACCCTCTCGGAACAGTCACTTTCTTCACAAACGGTGCATATTCAGGATATGAGACATCAAACTTGTGGTCACCTGCAAGGAGTTTTATCTTTGCCATTCCATTTTTATCTGCAGTTACCTCTATTCTTTTTTCTTCGCGAGTTACGATAATCTTTGCAGGTAATGGCTCACTTGTAACGTTATCCATCACTGAGCAGACAACATATCCAAACTTAGGAACAAGGAGAATATCCTGTCTCACATCCTCCCCTGCCTCTACAATCCTCATTATCTTCTTTTGATAATAGTCCTCCTTTTGAGCTATCATGTATACCTTTCCAGTAGGCGCGCTGAAACCGTATATTCCATCCTTTTTCGACTTAAGCTCACCCCTCTCATCACCGTACCTATATCCAACATTTGCAATAAGTGGTTTCAGTGTCACAGAATCTCTTATGGTACCGTGTATCTTCGCTTTCAGAGATGACCGTATACCAATGTCAAATGCCAGGGATTGTCCTTTTGAACCCGTAAGTACACCCCTGTGTTCGCCGTAACCAAAATCCATATAGAACTTATCGAATGAAAGTCCAAAACCCACCATTGTCGCAAAGGATTCCGGACCACCGATTGAAAATCCACCTCTCAATGGTAAAACTTGCCAGGGGCTGTATTCACCAGAAAGCGTTACCTTAGGTGTTGTAGTCGTTAGTGCACCCTGTTTGAATCCCTGCTCATACAGCAGGAAAAGTTTCCATGTCTCCGATTTGTGATATGATAGACCTACATTCATGAGAATGGGTAACCGAGTGCTAAACTGCTCTTCTACACTTGAAGTATCTAATTCATAATAATCCTCAAAAACCTGCTCCCACTTATCCTCTATGGAATCTGGAACATGAGCATAAGCGAACATAAATCTTAAAACATTTAAAGGGTCAAGATGTCCTGCAACATAACCTGTTTGTAAGCCGTTACCCCATCCAACGGACGAAAGGAGATTCCTGAATGAGACATCAATAAGTACGTTTTTATTCAGATCCATTGCAAATCCTATATTTGTAGAGATCCCATGGTTATTACCCGACAGGGAGTATGAGAATTTATAATGGAAGGTATCAACATGTGCTTCAAGTTCAGTGCTGTCTGATCTAAAATCTCCTTTTAGCTTCTCTACCTCCCCATAAAATATACCTCTCACATAAGAGAGAG
>JAGMEZ010000345.1 GCA_023127905.1 Caldifarciminota bacterium | reverse complement strand
ATCACAAACAATACCTCAAAAAAGACATTGTGTATTGGAATCTATGCATTAGTCAATCTCTTAAATGCCTATGGATAATAAAATAAATCGTATATGTATGGTTAGCACCCATGGTTATTTTGATCCTGTTCCTGAACTTGGGAGAACTGATACTGGCGGACAGGTAGTTTTTGTACTTGAATTGGGAAAAGCATTTACAACCCATGGAATTAAGGTCGATATATATACACGATGGTTTGATAAAACAAAAAAACAGATAGATCCTGTCTCTGAATATCCTGATGTAAGGGTAATTCGTATTCATTCAGACGAATGGAAATTTATAAGAAAGGAAGACATTTACGATGTGCTGCCTGAACTTGAAAAGAATATGATATCATTTATCCAAGAAAATAATCTCGAATATGATATCTTCCATGGTCATTATGTTGATGGTGGTATAGTTGCAATTGATGTTGCACGGAATTTCAAAAAACCATCTTTCTTCACCGCACATTCACTCGGAGCATGGAAAAAGGATAGAATGGGTGGGAACCCGGTTGAGATGGAAAAATTATATAACTTCAAACATCGTATACAGGAAGAAATAAGAGTATTTAAATCAGTCGTCGCGCAAACAGCCACCACAGCAATCCAGAAGGAGTTATTCAAGAAATACTACAATTTTGATAAGGAAAATATCGAAGTAATTCCTCCAGGAGTGAATATCCATATTTACAGACCTCTCGATAGAGATGAAAAAGAAATAAAGTTAGACACTCCAGAAAAATATATCTTTTGTTTGAGCAGGATTGATGCAAATAAAGGGCACGATTACCTATTGAATGCATTTGATATTGTACGTAAAAAGATAAAGGATATTCATCTAATTATCGGTGGAGGTTCTCCAAAACCAAAACAGGTCGAGTTAGATGTCAAAGCAAAGATGCGAGACATTATCGGTGAATACGGTATGGAGGATAAAGTACATATCATCGGATATGTACCTGATGAACTTATGGCACCATACTACCGTCAGGCAGAGCTATTTGTTCTTCCATCGAAATTTGAACCATTCGGGATGACTGCACTTGAGGCAAGGGCATGCGGTACACCTGTTATTGCCTCAAATCTTGGAGGGATTAAAGAAAATTTTACATCAGGGAAAGATGGAATACTTGTCGACCCATCCAATAAAGAAGAAATGGCTGAAGCTATGATTAAACTTCTTGAAAACACCGAACTTGCTGATGAAATCGGAAAAGAAGGTTATAAGACCGTAAAAGAGAAATTCAGCTGGGAGGCAATTGCCAGAAGAACCTTAGAATTCTATGAGAAATACCTTTAGTTATCGACCTGAGAATACGGAAAGGACAAATTTCAAGTAACAAGTTGCAAGTAATGATATGGAAGAATAATTGTGTATTGATAGTATATTAGTAGTTATTTGTCGATAGAGGTTAAATTGCGTGTGAATAAATTGTTTAATTGGTTTTATTAGTTTGATTGGTTGGATTGGTTAACTGATACATTAAAGAAGAGAGAAAGGCAAGGATAAAGGAAAGTAGAAAGACAACATACATGAGACCTGAGACATAAGACCACAGAAAGGCCAAGGAAAAAGTGAAAAGTTAAATTTTTGATACTGCAGAACTACGTTACTCTCTGTTAACGATGTTATACAGTACTACACCAACTGTCGTAGCAACATTAAGTGAGTTTTTAAATCCCATCATGGGTATCTCAATGATCTCATCTGATTTTTCAAGCACCTTTTCGGAAACACCATTTGCTTCATTACCAAAAACAACTCCACAGGGAAAGGTAAACTCAACGTACTCCAGGGATTTACTTTCCTCTGTCCTTTCACAACAATAAATTTTGATTCCCCTATTCTTTAACAAAATAATTGCATCGGTAGTTTCCCGTGCATATTCCCACCGAACAAAAGATTCTGATGACATTGCAGTCTTCTTTAACTTACTGTTTGGCGGGTGAGCAGTGATCCCGCATAACACCAACTTTTCAACAAGAAACGCATCACATGTTCTGAATATTGCCCCTACATTATATGCACTTCTTAAATTATCCAAAATTACATAAACAAGATTTCTTTTTTTCTTCAAAAACTCTTCAGGAGAAATTGTGAGATCACTTTTAATAACCTTAATCATTATTAATTACATTCTTGCAAAGAAATCTTCTCTCTCTTTGGTTCTTTATGTTATATATGACATACATACTATAATTCTTCCATATAGTCAACAAAATATATTGGGGGAAGAGTGAATGTGAGGCTGGAAG
>JAGMEZ010000344.1 GCA_023127905.1 Caldifarciminota bacterium | reverse complement strand
TTTTTTCGATGTTTTTTACCTGATTTTTCTCCGAGAGAACTGTCCTGTTCTCGCCAGGTTTGCTTGTAAGAAATTGTTCCAATATATAATCATCATTATATTGATTAATTTCTTCCAATTCTAGGAATCAACATATGGATCTCATTCATATAATCACGATATTTTTTACCAAGTTTACCAATCAGAAGTTTTTCCTCATACGTACAAAGATAATAATAAAAGATAATGATAACAAACCAAATAATCAAGGCTACAATAGATAATGACAGAATGGTAAAACTCAGAAATATAAGTATAGAACCCAGATAAATTGGATGGCGAACTATCCCAAAAACACCAGAACTAATTACCTCTAACTCTTTTCTTTCCTCTTTGAAAACCTTTTTCAAGCCAGATTTAACAAGATAACCAGAAATAAAAATTAATGGTATAAAAATGATAACAGGAAAATACCAAAGAATCACATCCTGCCAGGAACTAGAAACTTTTATAAAAAATAAATCAGAAACCATTCCAATAACAAATATAACGAATAGAATAATCTGACCTGCATCTCCCCACCTGTATTCGCCAGCAAGATCTACACGTTTTTCGTAACTATGCCTTTTATGTCCCTTGTTCATTTTTACCACTTTTTAAATCATTAATACTATCAATTTGCAAACAAGTAATGTGGTCCTTTTATATATAAAAACTGAGCAGTTGTGACCACTTGTTTAGAAAAAAGCATCGATTAGTAACTTCGGGTAAAAAATAAAGCCTGTAAAGTATTGATTCAACATGTTGCAAAATTTGATACTGCCATATTTTTAAGTTAATAATTGATTTGAGATCGATTAGTAAGAGGAAGAATAGATGACGAAAATGGGTAAAACTGAAAAATGGTTTATGAACAGACCGGGGCACAACATTAATGCAGCTAATCGTGCTGAAAGGATGTTGCAATATGTTGATCTTAGAAAAAATCAGAATTTTCTTGAAATTGGTTGTGGGAATGGCGCTGCTTGCAAATATATTGCAAAAAAATACAAAATGAATGTAGTGGGAGTTGATATTGATCCAGAGCAGATTCAAAATGCTAATAAACATATGGAAGGCATAAATAACATTCAGTTTTCTGAAGGTGATTCTACTAATCTAGATTTTAACGATAATGAATTTGATATAGTATACTCTTCGGGGGTATTACATCATATTGGCAACTGGGATAAAACCCTTGAAGAGATAAATCGAATATTGAGATCAGGTGGTTACTACATTTTTGTTGATCTTGCATACTCTCATTTTACTACGAGATTATTCAAAAGTTGGGCTAAGAAGTATGGTGTTTACACTATTGATGATATAATTAATTTTATGAAAAATCAAAACTTTGAGATATTACAACAAGAAAAACCTGAAGGAGTATTATTAAAAACACATACTGTAATATTTAGGAAATCATAGTCAACAGATATTTGCGGGCAAACAAAAAATAGACGTTCTAAATACAATGTTTCTCATGTAAAATCCTTCTAACCCTGCAAGGTCTGCTGAATTTTTTAGTGTAATTTATATCAATTGAAGACTATTCTTTAGAAAATTACATAAGACTCATATATTCTCAATCACATACACCAAAGTAAACAAAATTGTTAACCATGGTGCATAAAAATGAGAATAAACTTGATTGATAAATTAGCTGCAAAGGGAAATACTTTCACATTCAATGAGGCTCAAGAAACTCTGGGAACAGATTTTTATGTAACAAAAGTAATTTTATCAAGGTTTGCAAAAAAAGGCTGGATTGAGCGCATTGAAAAAGGCAAGTACATGATTATCCCACTCGGTGCTGAGAAAGGTAAATATACACTGAATGAATTTGTTATTGGCTCTCTCCTTATGAACCACTACTGTATTGCTTACTGGAGTGCTCTTCATCATTATGGATTAACCGAGCAGATTCCAAACACAGTGTTTATTCAGACAACTGCGAGAAAGAAAAAACAAGAGATCGAGGTTTTTGGAGTTAGATACAGGGTTATTAGAATTAAAGACACAAAGTTTTTTGGTATTAGAAAAGAGTGGATCGAAGAAACACAGATAAATATTACAGATAGAGAAAAAACAGTAATAGATTGCCTTGATAAGCCACAGTATTGTGGTGGAGTGATAGAGGTTGCTAAGGCATTGAAAAACGAAAATCTGAATAGGGGAAAACTTATGGAATATGCTCAACAGATTGGAAATTCCGGGGTAATAAGACGATTGGGTTATCTTTATAATTCATTGGGTACTGATATTGATGTTCCTCCGATAGAAACGAGGAACTACCTCTTGCTTGATCCTACTATTCCACGTAAAGGTTCTAAGAACGCAAGATGGAGATTGATTATAAATCTGGATGAGAAAATACTGGGAAAACTTGAATGATACCAGAAAGGGAAATAAGAGAGAAAGCAAGGGAAAATGGAGTTCCTGAAACAACGATTGAACGAGATTATGCACAGAACTGCTTATTAAACTATTTCTCTAACATCCCAATGGTTCTAAAAGGTGGTACAGGCATCAGGAAAACCTACATTGAGAATTATAGATTTTCTGATGACCTTGACTTTACCTTACTTGAGAAACTGGATAAGGATATGCTGGAGGAATCACTTAATAAAGCGGTTCGTGAAACAAGAGAAGAAAGTGGAATTAATTTTAATGATGGAATCCACATCGAAGAGAACATCAATGGTTTTGAGATTCCTATTTACTTTAGTATTCTGCGAAGAGGAGGGACTCCACTAAAAATCAAACTTGATTTAACAAACCCAGAAAAGGAAAGGATTTTATTGCCAATAGAAAGAAAGGGCGTCCTTCACCCTTATTCTGATAGATGTCTATTTAAAGCAAATGTCTATTCTTTAGAAGAAATAATGGCTGAAAAGATACGCTCTCTTTTTGAAAGAACAAGACCCAGGGATTTGTATGATGTATCGTATCTCCAGAACAAAATTAAAAGAGAGAGAATGACAGATATCCTTAGTGAAAAATGCAGGTTTAAAAGTGTAGAAATTGAGGTATCCTCTCTTGAAAATAGGAAATTCGATTTTTCTAATGCCTGGAAAAATTCACTGGGTAATCAACTCAAAGACCTTCCAGATTTTAATTATGTTTATAATAAAGTTATAGAACAAGTAGGAAAGTATGAGACCAATAGAAATTCTTAAGCCTGAACAAAGGCTAATTGGGACCTAATGAGCCTAATGGGGACCTAATGGACCTAATGGGACCTGATGCTAATGGCTAATGGGCTAATGGGGACAGCTAATGGGACAGCTAATGAGAGCTAATGGGGACAGGAGTAAACTTTTAAACTTTTTACTTCACCAGGAAAACTGATCACGCAACGACACCGTCGTTGCACTCCAAAAAAACTTAAAAAACTAGATTGCTTCATTTGCGATTATGAAAGCGTATTCGCAATGACAAATGAACGCAGTTAATGGGGTTAATGTTAATGGGTTAATGGTTAATGGGTTAATGGGGACAGGAGTAAACTTTTAAACTTTTTACTTCACCAGGAAAACCGAACACCGCAACGACACCGTCGTGCTCGGCATGTGAGAACTACGTTTAAGCGAGTCAAGTTTTCCCTCCATCCCATTATCACACCGAACTTGATTCACTCCATAGAACCTCAAAACCGCAACATCAGGAGTTGTGCTCGGCATGTGAGAACTACGTTTAAGAGAGTCAAGTTTTCCCTCCATCCTATTATCACACCGAACTTGATTCACTGCAATAAATTATTCAAAACCTCAACAAGCCTGTGTGTTAATATATATACTCAAAAAGTTTTGTATTACATAGGGAAATCTCTGCTATTCCAGCAAGCCTGCTGCTACAGAAATACGTGGCTCTTTGGTCTAATGTCTTAAGTTTTAAGTTTGGATTTAGAATATAACCATCCGTGATAATCCGTGACTAAAATTCCTTGACATTTTATAAAAGAGTGTTTATATTTAATTAAATCATATAAGAAGATAACAAAAAATCGAGTGAGAAAATATTAAGGATTCCACTAAGTAGTAGATAAAAGGAGGAAAACAGTATGTTAACAGAGTATATTCGCACAGCAATGAAAAAAGCAAAGTATGAAATCCTTTCTGATGACAACACATTTTATGGAGAGATTCCTGGTTTTGATGGTGTTTATGCTAATGCAGATACCCTGGAGGTTTGCCATAATGAATTAGAAGAGGTTTTAGAGGAATGGATTTTCTTTAAAATATCTCGCAACCTACCATTGCCAATAGTTGAGGGAATTGAGCTGACAATCAAAGAAGCTATTTAATGCCACATTTTGGATCTATAAAGAGAAAAGAGTTGATACATTATTTGAGAGTTTTAGGTTTTGAAGGTCCTTACTCTGGGAGGAAACATCAGTTTATGATAAAAGATGAAATTATTTTACGACTTCCTAACCCTCATAAGAATGATATTGGTAAGGAACTCCTCTCAAGAATACTTAAGCAAGCAAAGATAGATAAGAAAACGTGGGAAGAACTGTAAGTGTTTGCTTGACTCACTACATAAATCACTCTAACCCCTGAAACAAGTTCAGGGCAAGCCCTTCGCTGGAGTTTACCATCAAGGGAACAAAGGGCTCAGAACAGGCTCCATGGAGTTTATCCTGAGCTTGTCGAAAGAATACTCGCAACGACACCAAAATTTTTCTTGCCTTTCTTTAAAATTTCCATTATAATGATTGTATGAAAAAAATAATATTATATTTGGTGGTCTTTTTTGGATTTGTCGGGTATAGCAATGCCTTGGAAACCGATAGGTTACTCGAGAGAGCAGGGGAAAATAGGGAAGAGGTTGAGAAGTTCATAGAAGAGGCGGATAAGCAAGGATACAAGGAATGGGCAGATTTTCTCCTTTCCTCGATGCCGGATGTTGACCTTGTGAATCTCAAATCGGATGATTTTATATCTTACTTTGATGCGTTGAGTAAAAACCGTGAAAGGATTCCATGGAAAAAAGAAATAGATGATTTTCTTTTTCAGTACTATATTCTTCCTCACAGAGTGAGCCAGGAACCTTTAGAAAACTTTACAGTACTTTACGCTGATTCACTTTACGAGCTTATTGATGATGTGAAAGATATGAGAAAGGCTGTGCTGCGAATAAATGAGTGGGTGTTTACTCAAATGAAGTATGAACCGACGGCACGGTGGGATCAGAACTCGCTTGTTACCATAAAAAGAGGGTTTGGAAGATGTGAGGAAATGGCAATACTCTGTATCAAAGCTTTGAGGGCTGTTTGTATTCCTTCACGGAAAGTTTACTCGCCCTGGTGGCCATTTACTAACAGTAACCATGCATGGGTTGAGGTTTGGATAAATGGAAAATGGCATTATATTGGTGGGGGAGAACCTACGGATTTAGAAAATGCATGGTTTTTTATCGCAGCGAAAAGAGCGGCAATTATAAAAGGGGTTGTATATGGTGAGATGGAACCCGGTAATGAAATAATTTATAAGAAAGAAGAGGGATTCACAATTATAAATACAACTCCGAACTATTCAGATGTAACCGAATTGTTGATCAGGGTATTAGAAAATGGGACACCAGCTGAAAGTGTTTCAGTTTCAATATGTGTATACAATTATTCTTCACTTCCTCCTGTTGGATTAAAGAAGACAGGGAAGGATGGATTTGTAACGTTTAACGTTGGAAAAACTGACCTATTTGTTTTTGTCTCTAAAGATTCTCTTATCGGCTATGATTTATGGAAACCATCAACCAAAGAGAGGGATACTCTTACAGTAGCAATTTCAAAGAAGGAATTCCCCGATACCTCATTCTGGATTTACACTCATAGGATCGAAGCTGAAAGGAAGAAACCAGAATATAAACCCAACAGAGATTCACTTAAATTATTACAGGAACGACACTTTTGTAAAATATCACTTGTCGACTCTTCGCTCGCATCTTCCTTAAGTGAGGAAGACAAAAAGCTAACAATGATTTTCTATCATGCAAAAGGAGGTGGGAAATCCCTGCTTAAATTTTACAAAGGGCTTTCAGATAGCCTGAAAGAGGTTTTCATCGATTATTTTAATGCTTTACATTCAAAGGATATTGTGAGCCTTGATACAACAGGATTGCTCGAAGAGCTTCTGGCGGTTCAAAAATCAAGAGAATTCGCAAAATCAAGTATTCCTGATTCTATTATCGAAGATTACCTCATATCGGACAGAATTTTGTTTGAGGAGATTGGAAAGTGGAGAAAGGGAGTACAATCTGAATTTATGAATTTCAGAAATGGAAATGTTGGTGAGTCTGTTAATGATATTTTCTTATGGACAGAAAAGAATGTATTGAAGATTGAAAAAAAAGGTTATTTTGGACCGACAATGAATACAGAAGATGTTTATAGAATACGTAGAGGAACAGATACCGAAAGGTATATCTTTATTGCTGGTATTTTGAGGAGTGTAGGGATTCCCGCCCGGGTAAAGTGGAGTTACGACGCTCTGGAATACTGGGATAAGGAATGGAAAGAGAAATGTTTTGAAGAGAAAAAAGAGGAAGGTAAAAAAGCCTGGGTTGCGATAAAATTTGACGAAAATGGAAAAGATATAACAAAGAAGCAGCGTTACTACTATGATTACAGCATGACAAGATTCAAGAAATATCCTGAAAGGCTTGATCCACCTGTTGATACTACAGGGGGTATTATAATTGTTACCCTTGATGAAGAACCGGTATATAATATTACTGGGTGGAGAAATGCTTATGGTGATACATATGTAAGGATAAAGGGAGTGTTTCCACGACACGATACAACAGAGGTTGTTATAAAAACTGGTATTCCAGAAGACATTAAACCAGGAGACCTGATTGTTAGAAAGTATGTGGGATTTGATCTGAAAGGGTTTGGAATTAAGAATAACGATGTTGAGAAGGGAAATGTTCTAATTACTGTTTTTGATACTGAGTCTGAAGCATCCAGGTCAACATTGAAAAACGCACAGGATGTAATAAATAATTTTTCAGGTAAGGTTTTCCTTTTTGCAGATGTTGAAAAGAGAGAAAGTGCTGAACATTTTCTTGAAGAAATGGGTATAGTTAAGGGAAGTCTTTATACTGTCACAGAAGAGATTTACAAAAAACGTTGGAAAATTAGAGATATACCTTCTGTTATCTACCTTAAAGATGGGAAATGTGTCTTTTGGGTAGAGGGACTCTTTTTACACCTCACAAGATTAATGGAGAATTTACAGTAAGAAATCGGATACTAATTAAACCAGGTAATTACGTTCCAATTTACATTCCTTTAATTACTATTAACCTTATCCCTCTCCCCATCGATGGGGGAGAATAAAAGAGGGGGTAAAAGCAAGATAAAAAAACATATATTGACAAATGGCTTAAAATAATATAATATATATAAATATAAAAAAGAATATTGTATGGGATCAATAGATATAAATAGCTTAAAAAAATTGGTGAGTATTGAGAAACAGCTTTTTAAGGCAAAGAGCTGTGAGGAGCTTCTGAAAAGAATTACAAAAGAAGCTATTTCCCTTCTTGACATAGATGTTGCTTCAATCTTCAGTCTTGATTACAGAGAAATGACTCTTATTGGAGAAGCAGTGTCTGGTATAGATGAACGGATAGTGAAAAATATAAGGTTTCCACTCTCGTACAGTAAAACGGCATTCGAGGCATTCAAGACGAAAAAACCTGTAACAGTTTTTGATGTCCGAAAAGAGGGGAAGATTCCCCAGGAGTTAGTTGAAAAGCATGATTTTCGTTCATCTCTTACTCTTCCCCTTATAGGGATGAAAAAGAAAGTGTTAGGATTTATCTACTTGGATATAATAGGAAAAACAAAAAAATTTAGTCCTGAAGAGAAAATACTTGCAGAGTGTTTCGCGAACCTTGCAACTATTTCAATAGAACAGACAAAATTGAGGGAAGGGTTTGAGAAAAAGATAGAAATTCTCTCTGCATACAGTTATGTATTTGCATCTACCAGTCACTCTTTGAATATAGAGAATTTTATGAAGAGAATTCTCCAAAACGTAGCAAAAGTTCTTAAAATGGATGGTGGATTAATTCATATGATTGAAGATGGTAAATTGACAATAAAAAGTCATATTGGTATTCCAAGAAAATACTTAAAAAAGTATAGCGATGTGAAGATTGGACATCATATAGCTGGAACTGTTGCGAAAACACAGGAGCCTATTATTATAGAGGATGGTTTAAAAAACCAAAGGGCAACAAAAGAGGTTATCAGGATAATAGGTTATCGTTCACTTATCTCAATTCCACTCCTGGCTGAAGATAGGGTAGTTGGTGTGTTATCAGTTACATCGAAAGAGAAAAGAAAATTTGAGCAAGAAGAAATAGATTTCTTTAACAATACAGGAAGGCAAATAGGCGCTATGTTTGAAAATGCAATACTTTTTGAAAGGATGAAACTATCAAACAAGAAGATAAAGGCACTGGTAGAATTGAACCGTTCTATTGTTTCCATCCTTGACCTACCACTTCTCTATAGAAAAGTGTTGAATGAACTGCCTTCAATTATCTCCTGTTATACCGCATCTGTTATGCTTGTAGACAAGAAGAATAATGAACTAAAAGTTGTTTCTGCTTCAGCTTATGGACCAAAACGACGAGAAAGAGAAAGTATCAGGATAAAAGTGGGCAATGGAATTGTAGGTAGGGTAGCAAAAACGGGAAGAACGATTATAATCGGTGATGTCAGGAAGAGGAAGAGTTACATAGGAAAACTAAAAGAGATCAGGTCTGAGATTGCAGTTCCCCTTTCGGTAAAAGGAAGGATTATAGGGGTTTTAAATGTTGAAAGTAATAAAGTTTATGCATACACATCGGAAGATATTGAGATACTTACTGCATTTGCTAACGAGTTAGCGATTGCAATTGAGAATGCAAAACTTTATCAGGAGTCTAAGGAGAGAACAACGCAGCTTGAACTTATAAACAGGGTTATAAAAGAGATTGGAAAGGCTCAGGATATAAACATTGCATCACAGAAAATATGCAAGGCAATCCAGGGACATTTTTATTATGACCATACCCTCCTTTTTTTCCTCGATGAAGAGAAGAAAAACTTGGTACTTAAAGGTTATGCAGGACTGCCCTATAGAATAACCGAATTTCATCAAAGTATTCAGAAAGGATTGTTAGGTCTCTGCTTGAGAACCCGCAGATCAATTCTTGAAAACAATACAAAGAGAAATAGAGATTTCGTTTCACAGTTACCAAAAGAGGAAGCTGCTCTTTCTGAAATGGATATTCCGCTTATTTTTGGAAATGAGGTTTTTGGTGTATTGTCACTGCAATCAAAAACACAGGATGCGTTCGGTGAATGGGATCTTGTAACAATGGAAACGATTTCCGAACATGTTGCTTCCTCTTTAAACAACTCAAAACTCTATTCTGGTTTAAGGCAAAGGCTTTCCGAATTGTCGAATATTTATGAGATAGGTGTTGATCTCTCTATTTCAAGGAATGTTGATGAGCTTCTCGAAAAGATGTATAGGCGAACAAGAATGATGACCGGTGCAAGTACCTTCTATATCGCTCTATATAACGAAGAGGATAAGACAGTTACATTCGAGATAGATTATGAGGAAGGGAAGAAAAGACCACAAGAAACAATCAAACTGGACAAAATGGGTGGATACACTGGTTGGATATTGAAAAATAATTCCGCCATCCTAATACGTGATTTCAAGCAGGATAGCAAGAAATATCCAGCAAAACCCATTTTAAATGGTCTAAGAATGAATTCGTACCTTGGTATTCCAATAAGGTTCGAAGATAAAGTAATAGGTGTTCTTTCATTACAATCGCGGAAATCAGGAGTTTTTAATGAAACGACTTTGAGCCTTTTCACTACCTTTGCAAATCAACTTGGTGTTGTTATTGAAAATGCAAGGCTCTTTACTGAGATGGATATCGTCTTGGATAAGCTTGAACATAGCTATGATGAAACCCTGAAGTCTCTTGTTTCAGCACTCGATTTCAGGGAAAGCGAAACACAGTATCACTCAATTCGTGTTGCTGTATATGCTGTAGAACTCGCAAAAAGGATAAATATTCCGGAGGCAGAATTAAAATTTATTTACTGGGGAGGAATTCTTCACGATATCGGAAAGATTGGTGTTCCTGATGATATTTTACTAAAGCCGTCCAAACTCACTGAGGATGAGTGGAAGGAGATACGGAAGCACCCGAGAATGGGATATGAAATTGTAAAGGATATTAAATTCCTTAGAGACGCAAGTGAAGTTATTCTCTTTCATCATGAATGGTGGAATGGGAGAGGTTACCCTTACGGAATAAGCAAGAAGAAAATACCTATGTGGGCGAGGATATTCAGCATTGCAGATGCACTTGATTCAATGACATCAAAAAGACCATATAAGGACCCAATTTCATTAAAAGAGGCGTACAAAGAGATTCAAAAATGCTCTGGAACTCAATTCGACCCTGAGGTAGTGAATGTTTTCTCTAAAGTGCCTATAAAATTTTGGGAAAGAATAAAAAAATCAAAAGCCTTTGATGTAGAATTTAAAATTTCACATATAGAAGATAAATAAGATAGATAAGTGAAAGAAAAAGATTACGAATATTTCTCTAATTCGATAAGGAAAGATGTTGTAATATTCAGGAGAAAACGAATGTTATCAACGTTTATTTACTATCTTCTGATTCTCTTTTCTATTCTCATTGTTTTAACAGTTCTTTTTCTTCTCCTTGATTATATTGTATATCTGGGAAAAATAAACAGAACCATTATAAGGTGTATTTTTGTGTTTATTCCTTTTGTCTTGGCTCTCATTTTTCTTAAAAAGGGTTGTCGGTTTTGGAACACGAAGACATTTGTTGGTTTTATGGAAAAGAAATTTCCAGTTTTTAAGGGAAGGTTGTTTGCGGCATTTGAATGTTCGCCGAATGAACCTCTCTTCTCTGTAGATCTTGTAAATGCCAACCTGAAAGATGTAAAGGCTGTTATTGATTCATTGCCTTCTCCTCCGGTTATGACCGAAAAACATAGAAAGTTAGGCAGGGTATCTTACACTTGTGTTATTCTAATTCTATTTCTATTTACCTTATTTCCACACATATTTATTCCAACATTTTCACGAATTTTTTTTGAAAAGGATATACTATTTCCTCTTTTTGCAATCTATCCTGGTAATAGCTATGTTGAGAAGGGGTACGATTTTGATATTTCGTTAAAGAGTATTCGCGGACGTGTTTGGAGACCAAAGATTATAATCCGTGGTAAGAAAATATTTTTTGAAAGAAAAAAAGAATCATTTTATAATGCTACCATTGAAAGTGTTGAGAAGTCATTTACCTACCACATAGAATTTTCTGATACCTTCTCCCGCGAATACACTGTTGAGGTTGTTGAACATCCCCGTATTAAAAATATAATCTTTACACTTCGCTATCCTTCCTATACTAAAGAAAAAGATTACAGGAGTAGTGATTTTGATTTATATGCACTCAAGGGAACTAAAATAGGGATATCTGCGCAGAGTACACAATCCCTCAGGAAAGCACAACTCCAATTTGATGATTCGACCACGATGGATTTGGAGGTCGATGGAGTTGAGTTTAAAGGTAGTTTTTTTATTGACACCACAAAAGCTTTTTCCATAAACCTTTTGAGTAATAGAAATCTTAGAAATGCAGAAAAGTCTTTATTCCACATCTTCTGTTTTGAAGATGAATATCCTACAATTGAAATAGTGGAGCCAGGTGAAAATATTGACCTTCCTCAGGAACTTACAGTCGATGTAGTTATAAATGCGAGTGACGATTATGGGATTTCTAAAGTTCTCCTTGTCTGGGAGAAAGATGAAGAAGAACATCATATCCCTGTTTCATTGCATCCTAAAGAGAGAAGCAGCACGTTCGAGTATAGGTGGGACTTAATGTATCTTCCGATGTTTCCCGGTGATACCCTCAGGTATTACGCAAAGGTTTTCGATAATGATGTTATCTCCGGTCCCAAATCTAAGAGATCAAAACTATACACTATACGTTTTCCAACAGCTGAAGATATATATAGAGAGGTAGCAAGTAGCGGTGAAAAAGTTCAGGAATCATTTGAGACTGAATCATATAGGCTGGAAAAACTCAAAGAGGGACTTCAGAAACTTGAGAAGTCTCTCTTCGAATCAAGGAATCTTTCATGGGAGGAAAAGAAAAGGGCAGAGGAGATCCTTAAGAAAGAGAAAGAGTTAATTGAGAATATCGAAAAAACAAGGAAGGAGATGGAGGACCTTGTAAGCAAGATAAATCAAGCATTTCTGAGTAATCCAGAGATAAGGGATAAGTTAAGAGAGATCGAGAAGCTGATGAAGGAGCTTGAAACGGAGAAAATTAGAAAGAATATTGAGGAATTAAGTAAGGCTTTGAGTAGAATGGACAGGAAAGAGATGCTAAAATCAATGGAGCAGATGATACTTTCCCAGGAGATGATTAAGAAAGCACTTGAAAGAACAATTGAGATGCTGAAAAGGATTGAGCAGGAAGCGAGATTTGAAAGGATTGTTGAGATGGCGGAGGAACTTGAGAAGGAACAGAGGAGAATAAATGAAGAAATGGAGGGAAAGAGTGGGCAGGATTTGAAAAACATGCAATCAGCAGAAGAGACATTGAAGGAAAAGCTCGGTGATTTAGCGAAAGAAATGGAAGACCTTGCAAGGGAACTTGGGAGAAGTGATTCACTTGCAAAGGATGCCCTTGAAAATGCAACTGAATTGGCATCTGGTCTATTGCCAGAACTTGAAGAAACACAACAGGCAATGAACCAGGGCAAACAGGAGCAATCGTTATCTCTTGGAAAGAAAGCAGAGAAAACACTTTCTGAGATGTCGGGTGTGTTATCAGCCGGTCTTTCAAATATGCTTTCAGAGAGGAGGAGAGATATTGAGAAAAAACTCAATAAGATAATAGGAGACATTGTTTTTCTCTCTGAAGAAACAGAGAAGATAATGAAGGATATACCAGATGAAGAAATCGCTGACAAAATCCTTGCTCGTGGGGATGGAATTAAGGAAGGGATAAAGAAAACGCTAAAAGCGATCGATGATTTAAAGTCAAAAAACCCTTTTATTTCACAGATAATAGAAGAAGAACTTGCATTGGCGGCGAGGAACATTGATGTATCGGCAAACAATTTGTTGAAAAACAATCTCTCCCTCGCGGTGCATTATGCGAAGAGTACAATGAAATCGTTGAATCTTGCTGCACTTGAACTAATAGAAAGTAAGAAAAACCTTCCCGCTGGGGGTAGTGGAAGTATGGCACAACTATTGCAACAGCTACAGTCGCTCTCAAGTGGACAAATGCAGATAAATCAGGGTACACAAATGCTTATTCCAATAGATTTATCAGGGGAAGGCACTCCCCAGGAAGTTCAGAGTGAACTACAGAGGTTATCGGAACTTCAAAGTTCTCTTGCTGAAAGATTGAGGAGAGTTGAAGAGGGTTTAGAGGAAGGGGGAGGTGACATTCTCGGTGACCTCGGGGAGATAGCCCGTGAGATGGAGGAGGTAGCTAAGGAACTTGGTTATTATACCGTTGACAGGGAGTTAATCGAAAGGCAAGAAAGGATTCTCTCGCGAATGCTTGATGCGCAGCGTTCTGTTCATAAAAGGGAATTTAGTAAAAAGAGGGAAGCTGAACGTCCTGAAGAGGTTAAAGGAAGAGAACCATCCCCTCTACCTCTGAATCTTGGAGAGAGAAAAAGTTTAAGAAAGGATATTCTCAAGGAACTTGAGGAAAGATATCCCCAAGAATACCGAGATCTCATTCGCGCATATTTCAATAAACTATTGGAAGAGGAAAGAAACCAGAAGTAATTTTTAATAGACCAAAAGAGGTCATCAGGGGCAGGTGTTCGATTGTTCGTAGATAAGAATGTACTGGATAATATTCCATATGAGAAGACATCAGCAAGTCTTAAGCGTCTTAATACATCAGGAAGTAAGTCATCTAAAGTCTCCATTTTTTCTCTTGACAAAATTAAAAAATGTTCTTATAATTAATATGTGATGAAAGCATTGTTCAATTTAGGATATAGAAATTCGCTTCGCTCATTTCTGTATATCGATAAGATTTTGGAGATGACAGGTGCAAAAAGGAGACATTCCTTTGCAACCCATTTATTAGAGTCAGGTTATGATATTAGAACAATACAAGAATTATTAGGACATAAAAATGTGGAAACTACAATGATTTATACACACGTGATTAATCAGGGTGGACAAGGTGTAAGAAGTCCTGCTGATTTTTAGATTAGGTTGCTTTAGGAGCAACATAAACTAATTGAAAAAAAGGAGTAAATGATGTATATTGTAAATGATAATAAGTATTTAACAAAATTTAATGCAAATAGATTAGGTGGCAATAAAAAGCAACATTTGCTATTTTCATTAGTACACATAATCTTATGTTAGAAACAAAGAAATGAACAAATTGGCAATAAATACAGTTGGCGATGAGCTAGAAGCCTCTGCTCAATACTGTCATTCTCAAGAAGAAGTCGGGATTGAGGTGACTGATTTCGCCTTCCCTCAGAACCTGGACGGTGATTTGACGGAAAGGATAGAAAGACACACAAAGGCAGTGGATGGAATAGCACCCTTGATTTCACATGGCCCATTCTTGGACTTGGTTACAACCAGTCTTGATCCAGCGATTGTGGAGGTTTCGAGGAAACGTCATCAGGCTTCTTTAGAGGCCGCACAAAAAATCGGTGCTACGTTCTATGTTGCTCATACGAATTTCAATGCTCTCAT
>JAGMEZ010000343.1 GCA_023127905.1 Caldifarciminota bacterium | reverse complement strand
GAAGGAGACATTGTCGTAGGTGCGTTTCATATTGAGGCGACCCACAATGGTAGCTTCAGAGGGATTCCGCCAACGGGGAAGCGCGTCAGCTTCAAGGCAATCGACATCTGGCGGCTCCGGGATGGGAAGATCATCGAGCGCTGTGTGGCCGTCGCGGACTTTCTGAGAGCTCTCCAGCAGCTCGGCGTTGTCCCGCGGCTTGGGTAGCTGGTGCATCGAACTCCTGACTGCTCACGGCGATCTACGGAGCAACGCTCGATGATGAGCCAACACTCGCACGCATGAATGCAGACGTTAGCCGCCTTAAGTAAAATATATTTAAATAAAAGGAGTAAGTAAAAATGGCCAAGATTTTACTAATTGTTCTGGTGATCTTGATCATAATTATCATTATTATAGCATCTTCTATTGCTATTGGTAACATTATATTTAATAGACAAGTTAAACGGGAAGTAACTGAAATGTTTGAAAAGAGTAAAAAAATTAAACCAAAAGTTATTACCGAAGCAGATATTGAAGGACTACCCGAACCTGTTCAAAGATGGTTAAAATACTCACAAGTCATCGGAAAAGAGCGAACCTTATCTGTTCGACTAAAACAAAAAGGATTTTTCCGACAAAAAAAAGATAAAAATTGGATGCCGTTTAAGGCTGAAGAATATTATACCACCGATTCTCCTGCTTTTATCTGGTATACCACGATGAAGGCAACGCCATTTCTTTCGATAACAGGTAGAGATATGTACTATGAAGGCAAAGGAAATATGCTCATCAAACTGTTATCTTTGATTACCGTTGCCGATGCAATAGGAGAAGAAATAACTCAGGGTACTCTATTACGATATTTAAATGAAATTATGTGGTTTCCAACGGCAGCATTAAGTGATTATATCGAATGGGATCCTATTGATTCTAAATCTGCTAAAGCAACAATGAGTTATCAAGATGTAACAGCTTCAGCAGTTTTCTATTTTAATGAACAAGGTGAATTTACGAATATGATCGCCGAACGTTATATGGACATTGATGGACAGTTTTCTCTTGAGAAATGGTCTACACCGATTAGCGAATATGGGGAATTTAATGGGATTAGGATACCTATCAAAGGTGAAGGAGTATGGCATTTAAAATCTGGTGATTTTTCTTACATAAGATTGGAAATTACAGATATTGAGTATAATAACCCTTCAATATATTGATTAAAAGGAGCGCTTATGAAAATTTTATCTTCTTTTACAAAAATGGGGAAACGGGGTCTATAATCAAAAAATGAAAAATAACGAACTGCCCCATTTAAATAGACTAAAGGCAAGAGCAGAAGAAATATATGAAGAAATGTATGAAGCTTCTGGTCCAGTGGGTTCAGGCGCATACTTTAGTGAAGTAAAGGAATTACTTTTTGAAGCAGTTAATTTGGCGAAGAAGATGGGTCTTGAGGATGAAGTAAGGGATATAAATAAGAGATTGGATCATATAAAAAAAGTATTTGAATCTCAGATGCAGTGAGAAATCAGGCAACTGGGGCTGACGTTGGGGATGGACGCTGTCCCTAATTGGTAGTGGGAAAAATAACATCAAAGAATATGAAAGAAACCACAGAGGTCACAGAGAAAAAAAATATCTCTGTGTTCTCAAAAAAAACATAAAAGACAAAATAGGGAAATTATGACAGCTCGAAGAAATCTAAATGAATCGGTACAAAGTAAGGAAATAAAGGAAAGGATTTCAGGAAATTCTTTTCCGAAACGCAGAAGTATTCAAGCTTTTAATATAGAGAAGTTAGGATAAATGCTTGAGATAGGAAACACATTTGAGTTCACAGAGGGGGGAGGGAAGGCAATGTTTAATAAGTTGTTGAATCTAAATAACCTCTGTGTGCACTTCGTATTCACTCAGCACATGCTCTGTGGTGAAGTTTTTCCCAGTACTACGGTGAGAAAAAGGAGGTAAAAATGGAGAATCGATATAAGATAATACTGTTTACAGGGTTGTTATTATTCTGCATTACTAACCTCTTTGCCCAGGCTCCTGATACCCTACGGACAAAGACCTATGGCGGTACGGGTACCGATGTTGGCTATTCAGTTGTTGAACTTACTGGTGGAGGATATATTATTGCAGGATATACTAACTCGTCTGGTGCAGGTAGTAATGATGTTTATCTTATAAAGACTGATGCTGATGGTGTCGTTATCTGGGAGAAGACCTATGGAGGAACAGGTGATGATCGGGGCTATTCGGTTCAACCGACCTCGGATGGTGGATACATCATTGCCGGCTTTACGAGGTCTTATGGTAATGGTGGTGAGGATGTTTATCTTATAAAAACCTATGCTAATGGCGATACAGTCTGGACAAAGACATATGGCACGTCAAGCGATGAGAGAGGATATTCGGTCGATGAACTTGCTGGAGGTGGATACATCATTGCCGGGCTAACGACAGTTTCGTTTATTGATGATTATCTCATCAAGACCGATGCCAACGGTGATAGCCTCTGGGCGAAGATTTATGGAGCAGGGATGATGAGTTGGTGGATGGATGTTCAAGAAACTGAAGATGGGACATATATCACAGCAGGAAATACAAACCCACTTCCTTTTCCTGATGTTTATTTAGCAAAGACTAATTCAGATGGTAGCACCGTCTGGATAAAGACGATTAATCTTGGAGAAGATGATTTTGGCAATGCGGTTCAAGAGACTTCTGATGGGGGATATATCATTGCGGGAGAAACATGGCCCAACAGCACACAGGAGTGGGATTTCTGTCTTATAAAAAGAGATGCAAATGGCAATGCAGAGTGGGCAAAGACCTATGGTGGAACAGATTGGGATAAAGCCTATTCAGTAAAACAGACTTTTCTTGATGGATACATTATTGCAGGTATGACAGAGTCTTTTGGCGCAGGTAATAAAGATGTTTATCTTGTAAGGACAGATCAATCGGGTGAAATACTCTGGACAAAGACCTGTGGAGGGACAAGCCGAGATAGTGCAAGTTCAGTTCAACGGACATCTGATAATGGATACATCATTGCCGGAGCTACTTCTTCGTTTGGTGCAGGTGGTTCAGATGTTTATCTTATAAAACTTGAATCTGACCCACTGAGTGTTAATACAGTTTCCTTTTCAGCAGTATCAGAATCTTACTATGTTAAACTTCAGTGGAGGCTTGAGATGGAGGATGATTGCTTACAGTATCGTATTCTCAGGAAATCTATCGATACCGATTACGTTGATATTGCGCAAGTTCCTGGCTCCGGTTCTTCTCCTGGACCAAGAACTTATTCCTATAGGGATGAAGATGTAATACCAGGAAGTACACATTATTACAAACTTGGTGTTGTCAGGACAAATGGGAACACTCAGTGGTATGGACCTGTTTCAGCAAGGGTTATGGGAATAAAAGGATATTTAAGTATTTCTCCGAATCCATTCAGTGAAAAGGTAGAAATAAAATTCCAGATAACAGAAGACAGAGGACAGAATTCAGAAAACGGAAACAATGAATCTGACATCTCTTTGCTGATTTTTGATGTTACGGGGAGGAAGGTGAGGGAGTTTATCCTTTATCCTTTATCCTTCCAGCGAAGCTGGAATGGGATGGTAGGAATAATGATGGCAAGCTACTTCCTTCAGGTATCTATTATTGCAGGTTTTCCCATTGTGATTACACAGAGACAAAAAAGATTTTATTTGTAAAATAGTAAAATGAGAGGGGAAGAATTGGGAAAGGAAGAGATTGTGGGACAGGAAGAAAAAGAGATTATGTTAAGCAAAAGGGTTAAAATATCCGAGAACTGTGCAGAGGTATACAAAAAGGATGAAGCAAACTGGCTCATACAATGGACAAAGGAAGAGGGGATAGAAGATTTCATAGGTGAAATAATTGGTGTTCCGGAGCTGTTGTTAAAACATGTTGCGGGACGGGTGTACGAAGTTCGAACTAAAGAAGATAAACATTTTTTTGTCGTTGTAGGGCATGGGCGTCCCTCTTATTATCCGATTGACAAAGAGATTAATAAACCGGAAGAGATTCTCAGTTATCATCGAGGAAGAGGATTAATAACCAGGATGAAGGTTAATTATCTCAGAGAGAAAAGGAATTCAAACGGATAATAAACATATGAATTTTCCTATATTTCTCTTGACATCCTTATAAAAATATTCTATTCTTAATTTTGATATTTTGTTAAATAATCTTTTAAATTATTAACTACAGATATTTGTTGCCGTACAAACTCGAATTCAATCAGTCATTTGCCTTAATTAGTAGTTTAATAGAAAAATTTCAATTAAAATGGGATATTTTGTAAAATGAAAAAATTTAACCATGTAAAGCAATAAAATTCAATATCTTATGGAAAGGATTAATTGCTCAAAAATACACATTTCAGTTTACAATATATTAAGAAAAGGAAATGACGAAACATGGTGGTTAAAAATGACATAGGAGGAAGTGATGTGTGGCATAAAAAAAATTTTCTTGCTTATATGCGCAATCGTTTCTTTCTCAATTACATTTGGTTGGTCACAGCCTATGTGGTCTACCTTTCAATATAATAATCAGAGAACAGGCAGGTGTCCTTATTTTGGTCCCGAGACATCAGATACACTTTGGACATATACTCTTGGTGGTGCTATTTATTGGTCATCACCGGCAATAGCTGAAGATGGAACCATTTATTTCGGGTGCCAGGATGGTTATCTCTATGCCATAAATCCGGATGGAAGTCTAAAATGGACATATGCAACATATGGAGAAATCCTCTCTTCACCTGCAATTGGCACTGATGGTACAATCTATTTTGGCTCTTCTGATAAGTACCTTTATGCTATTGAGGATTCTATTACCTATGCTAAGCTGAGATGGACTTTTGCGGGAAGCAGCTATGGAATTGATTCTCCCATTCTTATTGGAACCAACGGAACAGTCTATGCGATTGCAGGTAATCTTTATGCAATTGATATAGCAGGGAACCTGAAGTGGTCTTACAACACGGGTATAGTATGTGATGTGGCAAGTGTTGCTATGTCTCTTGATGGATCTTGTTTATATACTCAGCATGCCGGTCCGTTTAATTACTATCTTGCCTGTGTGGATACAAGTGGAAGTGTAAATTGGGAACGGGATATTGGGGGAGCACCTTTTGATTTCTCAAACTCCATACCGACCGTTGGTTCTGATGGAGTAATATATTTCCCAACTGGTTTTGGTGGTCCGCTTTACGCCATAAATCCAAATGGGATAATTAAATGGAGTTGTGGTGGCTTAGGAGATCTCAGATATACCTCTCCATGTATCGGTGAGGGTGACACCATATATATGGCAGGCGGGTTTGATGGTAATCTTCATGCAATTACTCCAGATGGGACTTTATTCTGGACTTTCAGCACGCAGAATTCTGTGACATCCTCTCCGATAATTGACGGTAACGGCACCATCTATGTTGCTTCCTACGATACACTCTATGCAATAAATCCGGATGGAACGATTAAGTGGGTTTTACCAATCGAATCCTATACAACCTCTACCCCGGCAATGGACACATCAGGAACCATTTATCTCTGTTCTGGTAATAAATTATATGCAATAGGTTCTGGGACA
>JAGMEZ010000342.1 GCA_023127905.1 Caldifarciminota bacterium | reverse complement strand
GAAATCAATTATTGTATATATGGAGTTCTTATACCGTATGTTCAATCCTTTTTTAATATCAGATGTCGTTGCCATTAGATTATATCTCCATAAGTTCAGATTTAGGGGATTTTGTTAGTATTTTGACCCCACTCTTTGCAATTGCTACATCGTCTTCAATCCTTACACCACCCCAACGGGGGATATAGATACCGGGTTCTATTGTAAAAACCATTCCTTTTTTGATTGTATCCTTGCTCCTATAAGAGACGCTTGGGGATTCGTGAATATCAAGACCAAGACCGTGACCAAGACCGTGACCAAAATTCTCGCCATATCCAGCTTCTGATATAATATCTCTGGCAATTTTATCAATATCTTTTAGTTTTATGCCAGGTTTTAACGCGTTTAATGCAGCCATCTGGGCTTTTAGGACGATATTGTATATTTTCTTCTGCTTCAATGTTGCTTTTCCTACAACAACTGTTCTTGTAATATCGGAATTATAACCTTTATGTGTTGCTCCATAGTCGAGAAGGAACAGATCTCCTTTTTTGATTTTTCTCATTCCAGGCTGACCATGAGGTAGAGAGGTGTTTGATGAAGTAAGAGCAATAGTTGGGAATGGATGTGCAGTAGAACCGTTGCTTCTGAGGATATATTCAAGTTCTGATGCAATCTCGATTTCCCGCAAGCCGGGTTTTATTATATTGCAGATTTTTGAGAAAGCCAAGTCAGCAATTTGTGCTGCTTTTTGAATTTTCTTAATTTCATTATCTGTCTTAAGCATTCGGAATTTTTCGATAATGCTGTTTGTAGGGATAAAATTTCTTCCTGGTATGCTTTTTTTAATTTTTATAAAGGATGCATATCGGAGATTATCTGCTTCAAAAGCAATCTTCCTCGTCTTCTTTATAAGTGATTTTAAGTATAATGGAAAAGGTTTTTTGATGGTTACTATATCACAAAGATTTGTTTCTTTTTCTGCTTGTTCAGTAAATCTTGAATCTGTTAAGAGATGGCTTCTCCTTTTTGATAGAAGGAGTACAGCCCAATCACCTGTAAAACCAGTAAGGAAATGAATATTTTTTAAGTTTGAAATAAGGAAGTAATTTGAACCTTTTGGAAGATGCTTAAAAATCTCACTATTTTTCACTTTTAAATTTCTTAAGCCAGTCCTGGAAGTTATTGAGGTTTTTAGCTTGGTTCCTTTTTTCTTCTTCCGTTGGGTTTTGTGATTTTGTATCTATTTTTGGTTTTTCTTCTACTTGTTGTGCTTGAGGGTTTTGTTCAGCTGTATTCTTTTTCTCAAGTTCCTCTATTTTCTTTTTAATTGTTGCATTCTCAGGGTTTTCGTCCAGTATTTCCTTATAGATGGTTAATGCCTCTTCAACAAAACCTTGGTTAAGGTAAATTTCTGCTAATGTTTCTGTTGCAGCAGGTTTTCCTTTTTGTTTTTCTTTCTGCTCTGGTTCTATTGCTTCTTGTTCTTCAATTTTTGCTTCCTGTATGATTTCAGGAGGTTTTTCTGGTTTGATTTCAGTTTCTCTTTTTTCTAATTCCATGCTTAACTTGGATGCAATGTCTTCTGTTAACGGAGTTTCTTCTTTCTTTGGTGGCTCTTTTGAAGTTTTAAGATTCTCTTCATCGAAAATAGATGTGATTCCCTCCATTCGAAGATCTTCTTCTGGTTGCTTAATTTCCTCAGGTTGTGTTATCTCTGTTGGTGGTTTTTTCTCTTCAGGCTCAATTGTTACTGGTTCCACTCCCTGTGGAGGCACTGTTTCAACAGGTTCTTCTGGGATGGATGGTTTCTCTTCAGAGATTGGAGGTTGTTCAAGAAGAGATGGTTCTTCTTTAACCATTTCACTGAATGAAGTAGCAGCTGAATCACCTTCCTTTTCTTTCGTTTCTTCTACTTCTTCGGTAATTTCTTCAGAGGGTTTTTCTGGAGCATCGGATGGTTCCTCGAAGATTTCTGTGAAGCTTGGCATACTAACCTCAGGCTCAGCTGTCTTATCTTTCTCATCAATCTCTTCCCTTTTTTTCTTTTCCTCTGTTCTCTGTTTTTGAATTGTCTGAAAATTTGAATATTCTTGTGAATCGGGTGCAATCTCTCTTGAAAGGTTTTTTAATAATTCGACTTCCCTTTCAAAAAGCTCATTTAGAGGGTCCAGTTCCAATAATTTTTTATAAATATCGTATGCTTCTTCATTTTGATTCAGTGTTTTATAGATTTCACCAAGTTTTTCAAGAACAACAATATTTTGGGGGTCCTTTTCAAGGGCTTTTTTGAATTCTACTTTAGCCATTTCATACATTCTTTTGTCTGCATAGCATCTTCCAAGAACAATCCTTGCACTTGCGTAGTTTGGATGTATCTCTAAACCCTTCTGGAGAATTTCAATTGCTTCATCTATCATGTTATTTTTTCTATATGCATTCGCAAGAGAAGAGAAAACAAGAGACTTCGGATCCTTTGCTAATCGTTCGCTTAATTTTTCAATCTCAGGGGGTAATCCCTCATAATTTCCAGCCAATTTTTCCTCCTATGCAATTTTATCCCTTTCATTTTTACATATTTAATTAGTGATGTCAAGTGAAAAATAACTTTTTTGAAAAAAACTTTAAATTTTGCTTGACAAATAATTATCTTTTTGGTATATTCAAGAAAAATTGTGAAAGGAGGTGTCTCGAATGAAGAAACTTTTAATTTTGTTAATACTATTTTCTTTTACTGTTTCTTTTGTTGGTTTCATAGGATGTGGACCGAAATATGCTTCAGAGGAGACTATGACTGAATTAGCAGAAGCAAAAAGTGCATGTGAGGCAGCTAAGGCAGAAGTGAAGAGTTTAGAGAAGCAGATAGAGCAACTCAAGGAGGAAAAAGTTGCTAAAGAAGCAAAAATTATTGAATTAGAGAAACAACTCGAAGAATTGAAAGGAAAATAGAGAAGTTGAATTGAAAGGAGTGGATGCAAAATGAAAAGTAAAATACTATTAGTTTTACTTGTATCCATTTTTCTCATTGGTTTTTGCTCGTTAACAATAGCACAAGAGAAGATTACTGAGGAAGAAGCGTTGATGCAGATTGACGAGTATAAAGCCTGTGTTGAAAAATATGGTGCAAAGGTGAAAGAACTGAAGGGAGAAGTTGAACCTTTAAAGGACGCAATTGCGGAACTTGATAAGAGAATTGCTGATCTTCAGGCAGAGATTGCAAAATACAGTGAATTTGATTATTATACTGTGGTAGAAGGTGACTGGCTTTCTAAACTTGCTGAATATAAAGTAGTTTACGGACATGGGAATTATGCAATGTGGCCGAGAATTTATAAGGCAAATAAACATCTTATAAAGAACCCGGATTTAATTTATCCAGGTTGGAAACTGAAGATTCCGAGACCGTAATTTTATAATTTTGATTAGAGCAGCCAACTAAGAAACTTAATGGTTGGCTGCCCTATGTTTTTTCCCAGACGAGTACTTATGTTAATCTTGCCATTTAATGTGATTCAAATGGTATACTTAGTATGGTAATACCATTTAAGGTGACTTTTTAATTGGCTGAGAAATCATATATACTAAAAGGTTTTCCCCTAATTAACTTTCTTGGGAGTAAGGATTGTAATTTGAGAATCCTTCAAAAAAATTTTGCTGGAAGGATTATTGTACGTGGTGAGAAACTTACTCTTGTTGGAGATAAAAAGGATATTGATAGTTTTGATTCAGGACTTCAAATTATGTTTGCAAAGGTTAAGGCGGGTGATAGGATTGATGAATTTCTAATCAATTCTGTATACGAAAATAGTGATAATACGGAGAAGAAAAAAGAGAAGTTATCAATAAAACTACCTAAAAAAATAATATATTCAAAGACAGATGGGCAGGAAGAATATATTTCTGCAATAGAAAGTAATGATATCGTTATCTGTATAGGACCTTCTGGTACAGGTAAGACATATTTGGCAGTTGCCAAGGCTGTGCAAAACCTTATCTTGAAAAAATACGAAAGGATTGTCCTTGTTAGACCAGCAGTTGAAGCAGGTGAAAATCTCGGGTTTTTACCCGGTGATTTTATGGAAAAGATTGCTCCATTCTTGAGACCCCTTTATGACGCCTTGATTGATATGGTTTCAAGGGATAAATTAACAAAGCTCTATGATACACAAACAGTAGAAGTTGCTCCTCTTGCTTTTATGAGAGGAAGAACACTCAATGATTCTTTTGTTATTCTTGATGAAGCACAGAATACAACAAGTGTTCAAATGAAAATGTTTCTAACGAGAATTGGGAGCGGTTCAAAAGCTGTCGTTACAGGAGACATAACACAGATAGACCTACCCCATGATCGATCATCGGGCCTTGTGCGGATTCAGAAGATACTTAAAGGAGTTAAAGGTGTTCAATTTATCTACCTTTCAAAAAAGGATGTTGTAAGGAGAAAATTAGTACAGAAGATAGTTGAGGCTTACGAGAGATACTCAAATGAAAAGAAAGAATAACTTCAAACTTATTATCAGAAAAATACTTGCAAAACGTAAAATTATTGTAATAAAATTTATCTTAATTTTTTTTCTTCTTAATATTATTTATCCCAAACCTGTAAGTTATTTTGCTTCGATAAAACAGGGTGATATTTCACAACAGGATATTGTAGCACCACTTACCTTTTCTGTGAAAAAGGATCCTGAGGAGATTAAAAAGGAAAGAAAGAAAGCGGTAGAGAGCGTATTACCTGTTGTTGATTACGATGAGGAAAAAACCAAGGATATGCTTAATGCAATAAATATCTTTTTTGTTAATCTTTTTGAGAAAAAAGAGAAAAGCATTGATAAAAGGCTTGAGAACCTGAATGATAATGGATTCAGTGTTTCAAAAAATACCATTGTCATCCTGCTGAAGCCTGAGATAAAGCTTAAATCCAAAAAACTTAAAGCAATTCTTTCTCAACCCATAAAGAGTGGGATAATTTATAGTAAAGATAAAATTCCCTATATTAGGGAAAGAACGATATCATTGAGGAAATCAAGCGGGGAAATTATATATTTATCTAAAGATTTTTACGACCTTGATGAAGCAAGAGAGGTTGTAAAAAATAACGCCTTTTCCACTATTGAGAAAAATGAAGAAATTATCAAGGCAATGGATGAACTGACAGATATATTTTACTCTCCAAATCTGAGGATAAATTTGGAAGAGACTGAAAAACGAAGAAAAGAGGTAAGTGCATCTGTTTCAGAGACAAAGGGTTTAGTGCTAAAAGGAGAGATGATTGTAAGAGCGCATGATCAGATAACAAAGGAAACTGAACTTAAGCTGAAATCATTGAATGAGATAATCGGGGAGAAAAAAAGTGTCTTTGAAAACATCCTCTTAAGAGTTGGATTGAATATACTCCTTTTTCTTCTTTTATTCTTTTTATACTTTTATATCGTAAAATTCAAGAAACATTTGTGGAGAGAAGGTGAAAAATTATTAACAGTAGAGATTATCGTGTTAATATTTTTGGTCCTTATTTCTTTCCTTTTCAAGTTAGAAAATACATTTCTTTTTCTCATTCCGATTTCTTTCCTTGCCCTGTCTTTCACGTTACTTTATGGGGAAATTTTTAGTATGGTATTATCATTCACTATTGCAAGTATCGTTGCAATTTTTTCAGGTATGCATTTTACGGTTTTCATTTTTTTAATGGTTAGCAGTTTATCTGGAATATTCTCTGTAAAGGGGATAAGGAGAAGATCAGACCTTTATAAACCCTTACTCATAATTTCTATTGTGAACATGTTATTGGCGTTTGGAATTGAATTGCTAAGTAGATCGGCAATTATTGATGTCTTAAAGGGAACTACATTTGGATTTATCAATGCAGTCGCTTCTGTTTTTCTATTGATTGGTTTACTCCCTCTTTTTGAGAAGGTTACTGAAACTACGACTAATATTACTCTTTTTGAGTGGTCCGACCTTAACCTCCATTTGTTGAAGAAGTTATCTGTTACTGCGCCAGGAACGTATAATCACAGTATTATTGTTGGTAATCTTGCCGAAGCTGCAGCTGAATCAATAGGGGCAAATTCTATTTTGACAAGGGTAGCATCGTATTATCATGATATTGGTAAAATGGTAAAGCCTGAATATTTCATTGAGAATCAAATGGGTATGAAAAATCCACATACAAAACTTACTCCGCAACTTAGTTGTATAATCCTCATATCTCATGTAAAAGAAGGATTTGAGATTGCAACCAGAGATGGTATACCAAACGAAATAATTAAGATAATAAGAGAGCATCACGGTACAACATTGATTGTCCCGTTTTTTGAGAAAGCAAAAAAACGAAACAATGAGAAAAAAATTGATGAAAATCAGTTTAGATACCCCGGTCCGTTACCATCGTCAAAGGAATCAGGAATAGTAATGATTGCTGATTCGGTAGAAGCAGCGTCGAGGAGTTTGCAGGAACCAAATGCCAAACGATTGAAATCTCTCATAAATGAAATTATAGAAGACCGTTTTCGTGACGGACAGCTTAATAATTCACAATTAACCCTTGTGGATTTAAGAAAGATTGGTGAGAGTCTCCTACCCATTCTTGTAGGAATGCATCACCTTCGTGTTGAATATCCATAGGAAAAGCCGTAGTGTATGAAAGAAGGGTGACGCAGTGAACAATAGGGGGGAACTGGAGAAATGATAAATTTTATCAATCTTTTAGAAGAGAAGTTAGATATCTCTATCCTGAAAAAGCTTGGCATGAAGATACTAAAGGAAGCAGAAATACATAATAATGAGATAGTAAATTGTATCTTCACTGATAATAAGTATATAAAACAGTTAAATGAAAGATACAGGAGGAAAGATGCTCCGACAGATGTCCTGAGCTTTTCTTTTATTGAAGGAGAGGATTCTGAGTATAGAAAAGAACTATTCGGGGACATCTATATTTCAATAGAAATGGCTAAGGATAACGCTGAACAGTATGGTCAAAACTTTTTTGATGAGGTAAAATTACTGTTTGTTCACGGTATGCTTCATCTTTTAGGCTATGACGATGAGAACGATACTGATAAAAAGATTATGAAGGAAAAGGAAAAGTACTTCTTAAAATAAACAATTTTTCAACATAAGATAAATATTTGATATTTTTTAAGTCTTATTTTAAAAAGATATTCTATCATAGATGATGAAGATATTAATCATTTTTGTATTCTGCATATTTCTTCTTGTTCTTTCTGCATTTTTTTCAGGTTCTGAAACAGCGCTTTTTTCTCTAAGCGAACCTGAAATAGAGGGGATTATAGCGAGTGGTAAGAGAAGGAGACTTTTCTTTCACGATTTTCTACGAGCTCCCTACAAACTACTTACAACAATATTACTGTCAAATACTGTTTGTAACGTTGCCTTTTCATTCCTTATAACACTTATTTTTCTTGAATTTATTGCGGAAAGCCATATTGACGCAAAGCTTTGGATGGTTTTTGATACAATTTTCGTTACGCTTCTTCTCTTAACTTTTGGTGAGTTCACACCGAAATTTTACGCAATGCGACGAAAAATTAAACTTTCAAAAATGAGTATAATCCCTCTTTTTTATCTGACAGTATTATTGCATCCGTTTGTGTTTTTCCTAAATCTTTTTAATAGATGGATAATGGTTGTTATGAAGAAAAGGATAAAAGAAGAAATTTCCTACAGTGAGATAAAAACTTTATTTGAAGTAAGCGAGAAAGAAGGAGTTTTTAGAGGGAAAGAGAAGGAGATGATTAACTCACTTTTTACCTTAAATGAAAGTGTAGTGTCTGAGATAATGGTTCCGAGAACAAAAGCATTCTTCATCAATTGTGATATGAAGATTGAAGAGGTATATTCAATTCTTTTGAAAAAACCATATTCACGTATTCCTGTATATTCAACAAGCGAAGAAAAGATTGATGGGATCCTATACTTGAAAGATATACTTATACATAGGCAAGAAAAAGAAAGGAGGATTAAAACGATCCTACGGGAAGCGTTGTTTATCCCTGAAAAGATGCGATTGAAAGATCTTTTTCTTGAATTTAGGAGAAAGCGGATACATTTTGCAATTGTTGTTAATGAATTTGGTGGAGTTGAAGGGATTGTAACAATGAATGATATATTGGAAGAGATCGTTGGAAGTATAAAAGATGAATACCACAGAAATACCATTCATCTCTATCGGTATATTGCAAAAAATGAGATTTTAGTAAATGGAGAACTGAAGATTGATGATTTTCCAAAGAGGTTTTATAAAATGATTCCACGTGGTGATTACGAAACTATCAGTGGATTTGTTTTATCAATTCTGGGAAGAGTTCCTGAAAAAGACGAGTCATTCATCTACAAGAATTTGGTTTTTACTATTGTGGAATTGGACGGAAGAAGATTAGAGAAAATTATTATCAAAAAAGAACATGGTAAAGAAGAGAAGAAAGATGTATCTTGATTTAAGTGTGGGTTAAATGATTTATTTCATCCTGATGTGCGTTTTTTTGCTATTTATCATTTTTTTTACTTCAACTGAAATTGCTTTAATTTCAGCAAACCCGATTAAGATTCGGCATCGGGCGAAATCAGGAGATAAAAGGGCAAAACAGATATTGAGATTTTTTTCTTACCCTGAGGACTATATTGCTACAATACTTGTCGGGACAAATTTATTTGTTGTCGCAACTACCGTTGTTGCAACACGAGCTTTTTCATTGTACTGGGGTTTTGCAGGGAAGATTCTTACTACATTTGTTGTTTCTGTTATTATACTTCTTTTCGGTGAGGTATTACCGAAATCATTATCGAGGATTTTCGCAAATAAAGTTGCAATAAATAATATTCCTCTATTGAAAGGTTTTTATATTCTTTTCTTCCCATTTTCCTGGGTTGTAAGAAAAATTTCTAGGTGTATTTTATTTAGAATTAATGGCGATAGGAAAAGAGTGTTTAAAGAGGATATAAACCGTGAAACCCTCCAGTGGGCATTAAATAAGACTGTACTGGGAAGTTCGATTAAGAAGATTGATAAAAAGATATTTTCAAAAATTTTTCAGTTCAGTGAAGAACCGGTGTCTGAAATAATGATTCCACGGGTTAGAATGAAAATGGTACGATATCCCTTGATGGTAAAAGAAGTATTAAGAATGGCAGAGATGACCGGTTTATCAAGATTTCCTGTTTACAGAAAAGAAGTTGATAAAATAATTGGAGTCATAACGATAAAAGATATTTTTACGAAAGAGCATGAGAGGGTAAGAGAAATAATCAGACCAGTTAAGTTTGTCCCTCCGAATATGAGATGTGATGTGTTGCTTACTGAATTAAAAGAAGAAGTGACACAAATGGCTATTGTAGTTAATGAATACGGGGAAACACAAGGACTTGTTACATTAGAAGACCTTGTTGAAGCCCTGTTTGGAGAGATAGTAGATGAATTTGATTTTCCGATTACAGAGGAAATGATAAAGAAAATAGATGAAAAGAAATACCTTGTTAATGGTTTAACAAAAATTAAAGAAATAAATGAAAAACTACATCTTGATATTCCTACAGGAGACTATGATACAATTAGTGGTTTTATTATGGATCAGCTCAAAGAACTTCCGGAAGAGGATGAGAAGATAGAGAGAGAGAAGTACATAGTGATTGTAAGGGAAATGGACGGGCAAACTATTAGAAAGATAATTATCGAGATAAAAGAAGATGATAAGTGCATAAAATAGTGTCTGTTACTAACGACTCATTTTTCAAAGGACGAAGTCGATGAAATAGTATCTATAGATTAAATCATTTCCATATGTGTGGTATTTATTCGGAAAATAGAGAGAAGTTTTTTTTTGAAATTGTGAATTTTTTACTTGACAAAATATATATTATTCTATATAATTATGTAGATTTATATATAATTGTTTATAGTTATCGTATACTATCATTAATTATGGCTATTTCGTTAAAGAGGATTGACCCAAATAAATTCTATACAATTGAAGAAATTTCAAATTTCCTTGATCTAAGTACACAAACGATAAGAAAATTTCTAAGAGAAGATAAAATAAGAGGAAAGAAAATTGGAAGAAGATGGCACATACTCGGGAAAAATATTATCAATTTTATTAAAAAATAGAGGTAATTATGTTTGGAAAAAAGAAATCTGTTGTTGGTCTTGATATTGGTAGTTCTCAAATAAAAGTAGTAGAGAGTACAGGTTATCCCAAAGCAACGAAAATTTTGACAGTAGGAATAGCACCCCTTTTACCCGATGCTATTGTTGATGGTGAGGTTATGGACAGAGAAGTTGTGATTGATACAATAAAAACTCTTTTTGAAAAGTATAAAATCCAGGCACGAGATGTTGCAACTTCAATATCTGGTAGAGGTGTTATTGTTAAGAAGATAAAGATGGATAAAATGAAGAGGGCAGAGGTTTCAGAACAAATTAGATGGGAAGCTGAACAGTATGTCCCCTTTGATATTGATAATGTTTCTCTTGCTTTCGAGATTGTTAATCCCGATACAGGAGGGGGGCAGATGGAAGTTCTTCTTGTAGCTGCCAAAAGCGAAGTTGTCAATTCATATGTTAGTCTTATCAAGGAAATTGGTCTTAATCCTGTTGTTCTTGATATATCAGCGTTCGCAATTCAGAATATTTACGATTTTAACTATCCTGTTCTTCCTAACAAACTGATTTCACTTATCAGTATTGGTGCAGAGATAACAAACATTAGCTTTATTATTAACAATATTAACCACTTTACAAGGGATGTCTTCTCGGCCACTAATAGTTGTTCTCAGAAAATTCAAAGAGAGATGGGGTTGAACCGGGCTCAGGCAGAACAACTTATAAGGGGAGAAGCTGTTGAGGGAGTGACACCTGAAGATGTCGATAAATATTTTCAAGAATTCGCAGAAGAAGTAGCATTAGGAATAGATAAGGTTATTCCATTTCTTCCAGGTGAAAAGGAAAAAATTGACAGGATTGTGCTTTGTGGTGGGGGAGCTTTAATTCGTGGACTTGTTGATTATTTAAAGGACAGATTTGATACAGAGGTAATAGTTGTTAATGCATTACAAAATATAAAGTATGATACAGCTATTTTTGAAGAGGAGAGGGCTGAGAAAATTTCACCCGTGATTGCAGAAGCCGTTGGGCTTTCTTTAAGAGGATAGAATAAATTAAATGGAATATTAAAAAATAGGAGCCATTATGGTCAGGATAAACCTTCTTCCAAGAGAAGAAAAGGTTAAAGTACGAAAAGGAGTTCCAAAACCTGTTATTAGAATGCCAACAGGGATTGAAAACATAATGGGTATAATTCTTGTGGTGCTTGTAATTGTTATTTTACTTGTAGTTCAGCTAAGTCAGAGAAGAACTATTGGTCATTTGAAAATAAATATTGAAGAGACCAGAAGAGAGCTGAGAAAACTTGATGAGGTTGTTAAACTTGTTAAAGAACTCGATAGGAAACGCAGGGATCTTGATGCAAGAATAGAAATAATACGGGACTTAAACAGAGGAAGATACGAAAAAACAAAGTTATTATATAAAATAAGTTTTTTAATTCCCAATTATTGTTGGATTGACAATATAGAGGTAAAAGGAACATCGGTATCAATTAAGGGTATTACATTTTCAAATCAGGTTATTGCAGATTTCATGAGGAAACTTAAAGGTGACATAAATTTTAAATCTGTAGAATTAAAGAACATTGTTGGAAAAGAAGTTGATAAACATAGTGTTATGGAATTTGATCTTACAACAAGTATTTCATCAGCATCCAGCCCAATAAGTGGAAAAACTCCACCAAAGGGTGCAAAACCTTAAGAAAGGGACTATAAAATGAAAGGTATAGGAAAGTTCCTTATATTCCTAGGTATTTCAGTTTTTCTTGTTGTTTTGTACATTTTTCTTATTCACACAAAATCATCAAATGAGATAAAAGAACTAAGAACTACTTACAGTACTGTTAGCGATTCCTTAAACAAAGCAAAACAAATAGCAAATCGTTTACCAGAGACACAGAAAGAATATAATTTTCTTAAGAAACAATGGTCAGTTGCACAGGGTATGTTGCCGACGGAAAAGGAGACTGAGCATTTATTAAGTATAATTTCAAAAGCTGCAACAGAAAATGGACTTAAAATTTTATCCTTCAAACCCGGTCAGCTGACAGCTAAAGCGAATTTTCAGGAATACCCATTGAAAATTACAGTAATGGGACGGTATCATAATACAGGTAAATTTTTTAGTGATATTGGAAATTTTAAAAGAATTATTAGGGTAGGCGATATAAAAATGACCGATAAGGATAATAAGAATATAGAAACAGTTTTTACAGCAACGAGTTATGTTTATGCAGGTATTCGTGAAAAGACCACGGGCAAGGGCAAGAAAGGTAAAGGTGTTAAAAAATGAAAAAAATAGACATAAACATGGTTTTGGTTTGTGTCCTTCTTTTTATTATCATTTTTCTCCATACAGGGTGTCAAGGAGGAAATCCCTTTAATTTCATTATCGGAAAGATGACAAAATCAGTAGAGAAGGAAAAGCCAATTTCAACAGATATTATAGATGATAAAACACCGAAGGTTCCAGAGGAATCAGCAGAAACAAAAGTTCCGATTGCAAAGGCTGAAGAGGATTCATTGAAAATTCTTGAGATGGCGCTTGGAATCGAGTATTTCCGTTATAAAAGTGAGGGGAGAAGAGATCCATTTGAAACCCTGTTCAAAGGGAGAGAAATAAATGTTGAAAATGTAAAACTGGTAGGTACGATTTGGGGACCAAAAGGAAGATTTGCCCTTCTTAAGGAACCCGGGGGTAGCGGTTTCGTTGTTGGTATAGGTGATAGAATTGCGGACGGAAGGGTTATTGATATTACAAGTACCAGTATTACTTTTCAAATATCGAAATTTGGCGTGACTTCAAGAGTGACAAAGGTATTGGAAGAAAAAGAAGAAACATTAAAATAGAGAGGTGATAATAATGGCTATAAAAAAAGTTCTTTTACTGAAGATTGGAATTCCTTGTATTTTATTATTTCTAAGTTTCTATCCGCTTCGTAGTGCAAGGTTACTTGATATTTCGGTAAGTGGTACAACCGGACTAACAGAAGTTATGATTAGTTTCGATAGTCCTGTCAATTATACAGAGTTTGCATTAGAGAACAAATTGATATTTGATCTTATAAAAACTGAAAGTGGACTTGACGCCAATAAGTTTGGAGGAATTGATCGTGGTGGAATTAGTTCGATTTCACTTATTCCATTTTATACTGCAGGTCTATTAAGATTAACAATCGAGTTGTCCAAGGGGGAGTCGTATACTGCATCTATAGAGAATAATAGGCTGTTTGTTAGAGTTGACAATCCTGGAGGAGAACCATTTACGACCTGGATTGCATCTGAGCAGGAGATTACCGCATCGAGTTTGGGTTATGAAGAGACATATTACGAAGTCCCAGGTTTAATTTCTCTCGATCTCGAGGAAGCTAACATTCAGACGATTCTCAGAGCAATGGCTCATTACGGTGGTAAAAATATTGTTGCAGGTGAGGAAGTAAAAGGTGTTATTACAGTGAAGCTTTCAAATGTGACATGGAGACAAGCGTTCGATGTTATTGTAAGAACTGCAGGTTTCTCATATAGAGAGGATGAGAACATTATCCGTGTTGCAGAGGGAACGACCTTTGATAAAGAGAGGGAAAGCAGCGAGTTAGCTCAGCTTGCGGTGTGCAGGGTTTATAAACTTTCATTTGCAGAGCCCAAAGAGGTGAAAAAAAGCATAGATAAACTGCTTTCAAAAAAGGGGAAGATTGAGATAGATGAAAGAACAAATTCGCTCATTATAACAGATATTGAAACGCGTCAAGTTGATATTAAGAACTTAATTGATATCCTTGATTCGCCAAATCCACAAGTTGCTATAGAAGCAAGGGTTGTTGATTTGGATTACGATTTTGCAAGAGACCTTGGAATTTCCTGGTCTGCAAGCAATCTAAGAAGTAGGAGATATAACATATCGGGTGCAGGAACCTTGAGCGCTCCAGTTCCAGGTGTTATAGATATTTCTGTTGGTACAATAAGAGATTTTGCTAAAATTAATGCGGTACTGAATATTAATGAGAGTGAAGGAAGGACCAAGACAATTGCAAATCCGAGAATAACCGCGCTTAATAATAGGGAAGCAGAGATAATGATTGGAAAGAAATTCCCGGTTAATATTTACGACCAGTCGGGTAACCTTGTAACAAGATATTTTGAGGTAGGAACAAGATTGAAGGTTACTCCTCATATAAATTCAATGAATGAGATAACGATGGATATAGATGTGGAGTTGAGTAGTGTTGATCCTACTACATTGATTATTACCTCAACAGAGGCAGAGACAAAACAGCTGGTTAAGAATGGGGAAACTGTAGTTCTTGGTGGATTTATTCGGGAGGATGAGAAGCGGTCAGAAGCTGGTGTCCCTATCCTGAGGAGTATACCTATTATCGGGTTTCTTTTCAAAAAAACAGGGAAATCAGTTTCAAAAAGAGAGGTGCTAATTTTCCTGACTCCACACCTTGTTAAGTATTATTAAAAAGAAACGCTCGCTTTTGCGAGCGTTTCTTTTTTTAACGGGATTAGATTAATATTCTTTTTACATAGTCTACGGCATTCTTGATGATTGTCAGTCCAGTAATGTGAGTTTTTATTTCTTTTCTTCTCCAGTTTGGATATTGAGTTTTAAGAACTGCACGTTCGGGATGTGGCATCATCCCGAGTATCCTGCCTGTTGCATCACAGATTCCCGCAATATTTCTCACTGAACCGTTCGGATTTGCAGGATACCCAGTTCGTTTTCCATCTTTATTGACGTATTGGAAAATAACCTGGTTATTTACGAACAGTTTTTCAAGTGTTTCATTATCTTTTGTAATAAACTTTCCTTCTGCATGTGCTACAGGCATATAGAGAAGTTCATTAGTATCCTCAAAAAAAACAGATTTTTTTGAGATGCCCTTTAAATATACCCATCTATCTTCGTATCGAGCTGAATCGTTAAAGATAAGAGAGACTGATTGTTCCATTTTAGCCTCAAGTGCTGGAAGCAACCCAAGCTTGACAAGTACCTGAAAGCCATTACAGATACCGAGAATAAGTTTTCCCTGTTTGATAAAATTCTTAAGTTTTTCGAAAAAGAAATATTTTATATCTGTTGCCCATACCTTTCCTGCAGCAATATCATCTCCATAACTGAAACCTCCTGGGAAAACAATAGTGTGAAATTTGTCTAAATTCTTTTTGCTTGTGAAAAGCTCTTCTGAGAACCCAATCTCTACACAAGCTCCAGCGAGTTCAAATGCCATCTTTGTCTCCTCGTCACAGTTTGTACCTGCAGATTTTAAAACGAATACCTGTGGTTTTTTCACCATGTAATCCTTTGTTTCCAGTTGGAAACCATTTTATTTATTTTAAGCTCAGCTATTCCCCTTTTTTTCTTAAATATCATTAATTTACCTGAATTCTCTACGTTTCCAATTTGTGCAAATGGGATACCCTGAATGACCTTTTCAAACATCTTCTTTTTACGTTCTGGTATTTCTACTATGAATCGCGAATTGGATTCTGAAAAGAGTAATTCATCAATTCGTAAATTCCCTTCCTTATTAATATTTTCAATATTCAGAGTTGCACCTAACCTTCCACCAATTGACATCTCTGCAAGTGCAACTCCAATTCCACCTTCTGAACAATCATGAATTGAATTGACATAACCTTTTTTAATTACATTGTAAATCTTATTGAGGATTTTGTAAGATAACTTAAAATTGAGTTTTGGGACTGAATTACCTGTTTTATTGAAAAGCCTGTAGTAATGAGATCCTCCCATTTCTTTCTTTGTCTTTCCTATGATGTAGATGAGACTTCCTTCTTTCTTAAAATCACTTGAAGGACTTCTGGTTACATCGTCACAGATACTTATGCAGGATATAAGGAGAGTAGAAAGAATAGATTTCTTTTTACCATTGAGAGAGAATACATTGTTTAAGCTATCTTTTCCAGAGATAAAGGGAACCTTTAGTGCTGTTGATGTATCATAGCAGCCAAAAGATGCCCTGACAAGTTCACCGAGTATCTTTGGGTTGTTAACATCTCCCCATGAAAAGTTATCAAGGATTGCTGATTTATTTGGATTACCACCACAGGAAACAGCATTTCTCATTGCTTCTTCAATGGATGATACTGCCATCCAGTAAGGGTCAATTTTACCATAATAAGGATTTATCCCACATGATATGACAATCCCCTTTTTTGAATCAGGAGATGGTCGCAGGATTGCTCCATCTGAAGGACCGTCATTCATTTTTCCAGTGAGGGGTTTCAGAGCACTTAATCCCTGTACCTCATGGTCATATTGCCTTATCACAACCTCTTTACTTGCAATATTAGGTTGATGAAGGAGTTTGAGGAGTATATTTTCATAATTAACTTTTTTACGAAGAGAGGGTTCAGCAAAACGCTTCTTTTTCCAATATGCATTCTTTCTTGATTGAGGGTAACCTTTATGTAGAAAATTCATTTCGATTTCGCCTACTTTATGTTTATTATAAAATAATTTGAGTTTACCAGTGTTTTCAAAATGTCCAATAGGTGCAAAATCAACACTATGTTTGTTAAAGATATCTTTTACTCTCTTCATGTTTTTTTTTGGTACTGCAATGACCATTCGTTCTTGTGATTCAGAAATCCAGATTTCGTCATACCTAAGTCCTTCATATTTCAAAGGAACCTTTTCAAGATGAACTGATACCCCGAGATCTTTCCCCATCTCCCCAACTGCAGAGGATAGTCCTCCTCCTCCACAATCTGTTATTGCATTATAAAGATTTTCGTTACGCGCTTCTAAAAGTGCATCTGTGAGTTTTTTTTCGGTTATTGGATTTCCGATTTGGACTGCCCCTGATGAGCTGATTTCAGATTTTTCGTCCAGTTCTAAGGAAGCAAAGGTAACGCCGTGAATTCCATCCTTCCCTGTTTTTCCACCGAAAACAACGATTATATCTCCAGCCTGCGGAGCTTTAAAGGATAGTCTTGTAGGAATAATTCCGATGCTTCCACAGTAAACAACAGGATTGTATAAATATGCTTTATCGAAGATAATAGCTCCATTAACAGTTGGAATTCCCATTCTATTTCCGTAATCCCTTACACCAGCAATCACTCCTTTAAAAATTCTTTTTGGATGAAGAACGCCGGAAGGAAGTTTATTCATTGGAAAATCCATTGGTCCAAAGCAAAAAATATCTGTATTGGCAATTGGTTTTGCTCCAAGTCCTGTTCCAAGTGTATCCCTGATTACACCGCCAATTCCTGTTCCCGCGCCACCATATGGTTCAAGGGCTGATGGATGGTTATGTGTTTCTACCTTGAAGGTAATGCTCAAATCATTCGTAAACTTAATAATTCCTGCATTATCCTTAAATACCGAGATACAGAAATCGCTGTTTAATTCTTCTGTTGCCTTCATAATTGTTGTCCTGAGTAGATTATTTATTCTATTACCGTTGTAATTTATTATTCCATTGAATGTTTTATGGACACAGTGTTCGCTCCAGGTTTGGGCAATTGTTTCAAGTTCAATGTCAACAGGGTCTCTTCTCTTCAAAGCAAAATAATGCTGAATTTTTTTCATCTCTTCAAGGTTAAGTGAGAGCAATCCAACACTTGAAATATTAAGGAGTTCTTTATCGCTTTTCTCAAGAATATTGACTTTTCTTATTTTCGTTTTCGCAGGTTTCCTGTGTGTAAAAATCTTCTTTTCGTCTTTTACCCATATTTGTATCTGGCTATTCATGAGGAGTTTTTTTACAATAAATTGAATATCTCTTTTGTTGAGTAAACCAGATATTTCATATCGGTTTCTGGTTTGGACATCTTCTATGAAATTAATACCTATTTTTTTGAGGAGTCTTTGCGTTGTAAGGGCAACAGGATCCATTACCCCGGGAAGGTATGCTATCTCTACAAATGCAGTTGATTTTTTCTTTGTATGGGTTATATGATTATCTAAATTATAGATATCAGAAATCGGGTCTGCTAAAATATCCTTCGAAATCTTTAGTAATGCGGTTTTTTTAATTTTTTTCGTCTTGAGGATAAAGATCCTGATAAAGCGGATGTTTTTAATATTCTCCAAACCAAGATGATAAATATCCTTTTTTATATCTTCACCAATTGGGTCTGGAAGTTCTGGTTTTGTCGATACTTCAATCCGGTAATACATATTTAACTCAGACTTCAGACATGAAACAAAAACTATAAGGAACGATCAATTAAATCCTCCCTTTCTGCCTCAATTTCTTTGACCGTAGACCTGCCCAGACGGAAAAGATAACAATAATTATTCCAAGACAGACATTGTGCCATTTCACAGGCTTTCCGAAAAGAAAACCTGAGTAAGAAATCCATAAACCAATATAAAGAAGAACCCAGTTCTGCCACATAATCCCTCCTTTCCTCCCCTCTCAAGTCCCCCTTTTCTAAAGGGGGATTTACGGGGATTTTATCAAAATCTGTTTTAGAATTTAAATTCAACCCATAAATCAAGCCCGGTAGTACTTGATTTAGTATCCTGTTTTTTATCATTCATCGTTGAATAGCTACCTATTAATCCTCCTGTGATACTGTTAGAGAAGTTATAGCTTAGTCGTGGAGAAAACATATAGTTAATCATATGATTTGTTGGACCAGGTTGACTGGAAGAAATAGAATAGTTTTTTGAATAATTAAAATCGAGTCCGGCATCAAGGTTACTTGAGAATGATATTCTGTTTCCAATCAATGGTAACTTTAAACCAGTGGGTGCCCTGAAGGAATATGATATAGAGAAATTGTAGTGTGTTGTTTTTGTTTCAGTTTTATAGAGTATTTGAGAGTAATTGACAGTTTTATTCTCAGAGAAATTTGCGGAGAGAGAAGTTCTAATATCCCTTAACCAGGTCATCTGGACTGATGGTCCCCATGATTCGTTATCTGATTCAGTCTGAGTTCCCTCACCGACAATTTCGATAGAACTTTTGTCCTTTCTGTAATTAATTGAAGCGGTAGAATTTATAAGGATTTTGTTTTTTGGGAATAACTTAATTATTTGTGGAAATTGTAGAGCAATATCTGGCCAGGTGGTTGACCTTGATATCTGCGGATTACTTGTAGTGGTGGAAGTAGTCTTGTTTGTGGAATATGATGCGTTCAGATTAAAAATGCTTGTATTTAATCCGCTCGAGGTTGATAAGTTATCGGTGACACTCTTCTGGTCATTTGTGTAAACATTTATAGGTGATGGATGTTTAAGCTCCTTCGGTATTCCTTCACGAAGTCCAAATTGATATTCCCAACTGGGTCTTTTTGTAAGAAGATTAAATGTTGTATGTCTATTTCTGCTGATAGACACATTCGGTCTTTTTATAAAGTTTGAAAATTGTTCCAGTTTGATTGCAATCCATCGGGGGCTTCCGCCTATTGCTGTTGAGTCACTGGATTCATCACGTATCCGTGTAATCGATCTAATTAGTCTCGAAAGAGCGAAGTCAAATGAGAGTAAGACAGTATTGTTATTTCCAACATTTCTAACAGGGAATGAATCCTCTACCATGGTACGATTTTCAGGTTTTCTGTTTTCTGAGTACTTTGTTGCAAAGGTAAGAATTGGTCGCGACCAATCCCAAAATGTTGGTGAAAAGGTTGATGAGAATGATTTATTAAGGTTTATAATCTCACCAAATCTTTTTTTCAGGGAGTCATTCTCATAGTTTAAGTCCAGGTTCCTTGTTTCATCGTCTGAATAATTACCTTTTAGTATATTAATAGGATTATACGTGACATTTTTCGAAAGTGTTAGATACCGCTTTAGATCACTGGTTGTCAATTTCCATTTAGTTTCGTCGATTGTAAGACGTTTCGACCAGTTTCTTGAATATCCAGCGTTTGTGCCAAATGTTCGAGGAAAATAGTAGAGATCAAAAAGATTTAAAGGTCTAAGAGGTTTAATTCCTGGTGAATAGTTATAGTTACCAGTAACGCTTTTCTGGTTTGTTGAATCCAGGTGAATTGGTGTATGTGAATATGTGTTTCTATTAGAGGCGTTAACTTTTACAGGATCAATTAAAATGCGAGTTAGCAGATTGGACGATTTCGAACCCTTGCCAAAGCTAATTGTTTCACTTTGCGAAGCACTCATGGTCTTCTCTTTCTTTGCCTGTTCGCTATCGAGAATGATATCTGAGCCAGCTCTATACTTTGGGTAACCAACTGATTTATTTTGACTATAACTAAAAGGAATGTTAAATCCCCAGAGTTTAGGGAAGAATTTTCCAAGTGCAAGAGACCCGGAAAATTGATAATCTGTAATGTTCGATTGCGTCACTTTATTCATATTGAGTTGTTGGAAATCAGCATCGGTTCTTGAGGCAGATCCGTTGAGGGTAATAAAATCGGCTATTCTTAGATCTACAGTTACGTTCATTTTTGTTCCTTTATCACGTCGCGGAGATGTCAGTCTCAGCTCATCGAACCATATTTCACCGTTTATAATATCACCTGTTTCATTTATGAATCCGAGTTCGAGATATTTAACATTTGTAAGGGTGGGCTTGTTTCTGAAAGAGAAACTTCCGCTTTTATAATAAGTTGAATCTTTCGGCGCTTCAAGTTTCAGATCAGTGAACGACTTGAAAGGGATTGTAATTTCGTCCCACGTCGAAGATACTGTTTTTTCATATTGATAGTAAATTGTTGAATCACCGCCAATTTTTATGTAAAATTTTACTGCCCCGCCTTCATAGCATTTCACATAAAATTTCATATCTTCATATATCGTATAGTCGTCTGCTTTCGTCATTTGCATAAAGGCTGAACCCTTGTGATTCGGTCTTACATTTTGAAATTGAAGAACGAGGGATTGTTCCCTTTTTTTTCTCCCATACTGATCTTCACCGGGATCAAAAGGAGGATTATAATCTGGATTTTCTTCTGAATTTTTCTGTGTTACCATGAGTTTTTCATCCTCAAGGACAACATTTCCTGTGTCAAGGGTAGTAATTCCCATATTTTCCCAACTTGTCCCTGTTATTTCTATTGAGTAAAACTGAAGGCTGTCGTGGTTAGTAAAACCATCAATCCATAATCGAACATACTTAACATATTCCCAGTCCATTTGTCCAACAGTGGTTCCAATTATTGTGTCATCGAGAGGAATTCTGAAGAGTCTCCAGCCATTTGCATGTTCTTCAGCAACATATTCAGAATCAGGATTTGCGAGAGATATTGAATATTCCATATATCGTGAACTTATATTCAATGATCCGTCCCTATCAAGGTCTTCTGTGTCAAGACGGTCATTGATTTCTGTACCGTTGAGATTACGATAATCGGCTGTGGTTATAATATGTTGTGGATAATCGTCGTTATGATCATCTCCGGGGATGTTATTACTATCTTTTCCTTCGACACCATCAAGTCCTGTATCCTCGTTTGCATCAAGAAGACCATCTTTATTTTTGTCCTCAGTATCAATGATATTATTGAAACCAAGGATAGACCCTTCTTTTGACCATCTTGGAACATCCTCGGGAATACTTCTTCCGATGTCGAAATGGAGTGTGCCTTGAGTTCCTTTTACCCAAAATTCGAGGAAACGCAGCTTTGAAAGATTTTCACCAGTCTTGGAAAGAATGTTTAGCAGACTCATCCAGGAATCTGGAGAATTATTCTTCGGGTAAAAAACAATACGCAAATAAGATGTTTGGTCATCCCTCTGGTCGCTTGGGAGATTAGGGAATATATCACCCTTTCGTATCCACTCATTCTTTATGGGCTCGTACCAGTAGTACTTTCCAATTGAACTTGTATCCTTTCCCTGAGGAACACTCCCATAATGCCAGAACCACATTGATGTCCCAATATCAGTTGTTTGTTTTACTCCCTCCATATCATCAATATATACTTTTCCCATTGAGTTGGGGTCAGGCATTGATAGGGCAGCGACTCCATCTATTTTTGCTAAAGAGGGTTGATCTGTTTCAACAAAGGGAAGTTTATCGACAAGTGATGTGAGGAAATTGGGGTGCGTTGTGATACTCCCATCAATCTCACCAACAATGACACTTCTTGGTTCCTGACCAAGTTTTGGACGTTCATCAAATGTTGATATATTTCTGTAGATCCAACTCGTTCCAATTTTATTATTTGCTGAAATATTGTATTCGCCCCTGATACCAACAAGTGATTTTGAAGCAGTTGAGAAGAAAGGGGCATACTGATAGTCAATTGTCAACTGTGCATTAGGTTGTGCCATAAGATCGATTCCCTTACCTCTAAATTCAAGGCTTCCAAATGTATAGTCAATAGTATAGTCAATATCTTTTTGAAGCAGGATACCGTTGATCTTTACTACTTCAGAACCCTCGATTATATTCAACTGTCCAATAGATATTGTTGTTCGAGCCCCTTTATATGATATTTCCATATAATATTTTCGGAGTTCAAGGTTTGTTGATGTTGTATCGTAAATAATGTTGTTTGGATCGTTCAAGGCAGTATCGGCAAATGGATGTTGTGTAGGAAAGATTATTAATCCTCTCTCAGAATCTAACCGCTGTCCATCAATGTATCCATCTTCATCTTCATCAATACGGAGAAGCTTGGTAAAGGCAATACCTTCCTGTGTTGTCGGTTCTTCCCCTTCACCCTGTGTAATCTTTTTTATCACAATGGAAACCTTCCCTGCAAGATTTATTGTACCGATTGAGTATATATTCCTCAATTCATAGTCCCAGGTTTCATACGACGGTTGATTCATTTCAGGTTTCAACAACTTTAATATAAAAGGATTCTCTGGACTATATGTTTGTGTCCCAATTGTGTCAATAACACCTGTAATTTTGTTCTTTTTGAGATAGCTTACCGCAAGGACATAGTTATTTTCTAAATAAATGCTGCGGAGATAGAGGATATTTCCAAAAAGATCATAATTTGTCGGATACTGTATATCGAACATACCTGGATAAAAAAGGGTAGTATCAAGGGTATCTGCATTGAGGTATGTTCTTGCAGAAACAGCCATAGTGTCATTATACCCGTTTCTGTCATCCGTATAAATATTTAAATTAAGGATGGTATCCTGCCCCTCAATATAATTCATGTCCAAGATAAAGAATTTCCTCCGTTGATAGCCAATATCATTGATGAGAATAGTCTCCTGCTTTGCATACTCAACAAAGGTTGCCTGGTCACTTTCTCCCTGTTCTTTGCTTGCCACGGCAGTAATATTCAATGGTCCGATTTTTGCAAGTGCTTTTATTCCAAAGAGACCTTTGTAGCTAGGCGGAGCACCAATGACTTTTGTTCCAGGCAGACTCAGCTCAGTATCTCCAGCCTCTATCAATTGTATAATCTCATCTTCCTCTCCTTTATACTGTAGTTTTATCTTGTTCTGCAGGTCAGATTCTGCTTCGCTGTTATGGTCTATAAAAACATTTATTTTCTGTCCGACTGTTCCTTGAAGGTTTACATTTAGTATATTTTTCATCTTTAATTCGGGCAAAAAAGAGCTGCTTTCTCCAGGAATATGTGTTTTCTTGTATAACTTTGTTTTTTGGCCCCCAAAATTTATCTTTTCACTCCCCTGGACACTGAGTTTGCCGCCTTCACCAATAATTCCTGATATAGGTGTTTTAATTTTTGGGAGATCTATATCTGGTACAAGTCCTTGAGTGTAGACTCCTCCCTTTGTTTCTAATGCCTTTTGTGTTTCCTTAACCCATAGTTTTCTCAAAGAAAGCTCAGAATAGTGTCTTAAGAAAGCTTTCATACTCTGTATCTTATAAAAATCAAGGAAGATATCATCCTTATACAATTCATATGTTATCATTTGATTTTTAATATTGATATTAAAAACTTTTTCTATAGGCATAAGGTTAGAAAAATAAAAATCAGCAAAATCTTCCCAAAACAATCTGACAGTAGATGAATCAGTATTGAGAGAATCTTGATTATTCTCCTGTGGAAAGGATAGAGCCGAGGAGATAATAAGGATAGTTAATGATATAAATATAGTTCTAATCATAAGTTATTACTTCTTTTTTATAAAACAATATAACATAAAATCTATTAAAATCAAGTAAAAAATTGGATACCATTAATTTTTTAACGAGTTAAATAGATTAATGTTCCAGATAATCAAACGGAATATAGTAAAATTATAAGTCTAATTGCATTTCAGACAATAGGGTGTGCGTTTTGAAGAATTTTGTAGTTCCATGTCATGCTGAATTCATTTCAGCATCTCGTTTTTTAGATCCTGAAACAATACTGAAAATAGTTCAGCACAGGATTCAGGGTGACAAAATAATAATATGAAACTAAGCCTTATAAAAGATTGAAGAAATAAATGAAAGAGAATGTTTGTAACCACTCGGAAATATTGAGACTTACTTGCTTTATGGCTTAAATATAACTCTCTATTGTCTGAATTACAATGGTTTTTTAAGAAAATTATTGACAAATGTATAGACGCTTGATATACTTTTTGCATGGCAATACTGTACAGATATTTTATCAGGGAACATATATTACCTTTTTTTCTTGCACTCATTGTCCTAACCTTTATTCTAATAATGAATAGGATATTTGAACTTGTCTACAATATAATAGGGAAGGGGTTAAGTGTATATATTGTGCTCAAGGTATTTTTACTGAGTCTTCCCTTTATTATTGCCCTCACCGTTCCTATGGCAGTTTTGGTAGCGGTAATGACTGTTTTTGGAAAGTCAAGTCAGGATTTTGAAATTATTGCTCTTAAATCAGGAGGGGTAAATCTCTATAAATTAATAATACCTGTCCTTATTGCAATAATTTTCTTAAGCTTAGGAATGGTATATTTTAATAATCATATTCTTCCTGAATCAAACCATACTGTGAAGAACCTGCTTATAGATATAAATGAGAAAAAGCCCACGCTACGATTGAAAGAAGGTATCTTCACGAGTCCATTCAGGGGATATGATATTTATATTAGAAAAATTGACCAGAGAACATCAATCCTGTATGACATGTTGATTTATGAGAGTAAAAAAGGAAAAATTACTAAGATTGTTATTTCCGACAGTGGAAGGATGGTGACGAATCAGGGTATGATTGTGCTGACCCTTTTAGACGGGGAGATGCATGAAATTGATCCGAAAGATCCACTTCATTACAGGAAACTATCCTTTCAGAAACATATTATAACATTTCCATTAAATGATAAGTTTGTTGAGAGGGAACGGTCCTACAGAAGTGACAGAGAGTTGAGCGCAAAAGCAATGAAGCAGCGGATAATTGCAATTAAGAAGGAAATAGAAAAATTAAAGAAAGAAGATAGCGTGGTAAAGAAAGATATAGAGAGAAGAATTAAAATAAAGCAGAAAGAGATAAATAGATATGCAGTTGAAATTCAGAAAAAATACTCTATTCCGTTTGCCAGTGTTGTTTTCCTTTTCTTAGGCATTCCCCTTGGAATAAGGACAAGGAAAGGGGGAGTAGCGGTTGCTACTGCAGTAAGTATCCTTTTTTTCGTCCTCTACTACATTTTCCTTGTAGGGGGGGAGGAACTTGCAGATAGAGGATATATTTCGTCATTCTGGGCTTTGTGGTTACCCAATATCCTTTTCTTTATTGTCGGGATTTTTCTAACTCAAAGAACAATCTATGAAAACAGTTTTCACAGGATGACTAAGCTTTTTCGAAGAACTGCAAGCAAGGATAAGGGATAAGATTTATGAAAACGCTTGACAAATATCTTTTGAAGGAGTTCTTTAAATCGCTCCTTTTTATACTCATCGCATTTATTTTTATATTTGTTATTGTTGACCTTTTTGATGACCTTTCAAAGTTTATTGAGAAGAAAGTCGCAATATTTGATATTTTTCTCTTTTACCTTTATCAGGTTCCTTCTATTGCAGTTCTGGTTTTTCCTGTTGCAGTTCTTCTTTCGCTTTTTTTCTCACTTGGCATGATGGCAAAGCATTTTGAGATACTTGCCTTAAAAGCAAACGGGATTAGCCTTTATAGAATTTTTTCTACTTATTTAATAGCAGGATTAGCAATGAGTTTCCTTGTAATTCTCATAAATGAAACAGTAGTTCCTTATTCGAATGAGAAGATGAAGAAACATAAGAGAACCAGGATTAATAAATTGCCAGCTATTGATTATCAATTTCAGAATAATCTGAAATATGAAGGAAAGAATGGTTATAACTACTCAATAAAAACCTACGATGGAAGGAAAAAAGAGATTAAGAGAGTGATTGTCTTGAAGTTTGATGAAAATCATAATCTCGTAAGAAGAATTGATGCAAAGACAGCAATCTGGAAAGGTGATGTCTGGGAATTTCATGATGGATATGTACGAGTGTTTATAGATTCTCTCAGTCAAAGGGTGATTAGATTCACAAGTAGGGAGTTTTCGGAATTAAAGGAAACGCCAGAGGATTTCTCAAGAAGGATTAAGAAATTGGAAGAGATGAACTATTTTGAGGTCAAGGGCTACGTGCAAAAATTAAGAAAGTCTGGCAAAGATCCTTCAAAAGCCCTTGTTGAGCTTTACACAAAGATTTCATTTCCATTTGTTGCCTTCATAATTATCATTCTTGGAGCGCCATTATCAGCAGATACAAGAAGGAGCGGAGTTGCTCTTGGATTCGGACTATCGCTACTGATTAGTTTTATCTATTGGGGGCTTCTGCAGATTTCCAGAGCATATGGTATAAAGGGAGACGTACCACCTCTACTTGCTGCGTGGTT
>JAGMEZ010000341.1 GCA_023127905.1 Caldifarciminota bacterium | reverse complement strand
AAGAGTGGTCCAAAATCATAGCCACCAGAGAGTGGATCATAATACCAGACATCACCCCCCTCAAGATACATCCTGCCGCCTGCAGTTACATAATTGACGAGTGCTGTTGCATCTGCACTGCCATCAGGTATAACATAGTTGCTGCTGAATACACCAACACAAACAAAGACTGCTAAATAATACTGAAGTTCACCATAATAGGGGGAAAGGTCGGATGTATGAATACCATTATAGCCAATCGATTCAAGCGCAGATTTGATGATGGGTCCGCTCGATTGGTTTGGATCTGGATCCCAGATAAGAAAATCTCCACCAGCACCCACTTTTACATTAAGATATAATGTATCTACATAACCACCATCCTCAGTTACTGCAAGTGTCAGGCTCGCTATATATCCCGTTGGCGTTGACGAGAGCGAAGAGATAACGAATGGGTCTGAACTGTTATCCACACTGCTGCCGGAAGGTATATTACCAAAAAGGCTTGTTGCGGAATCAACGTTTACATAGGGGTCTGATTCACTAAGTTCTCCTATAACATTGATTGCATCTTGAGAACCACCGTTACGGAGTGTAACAATGAGGTAAACGGACTCACCCGGGTCAAAGATCCCATTATTGTTACCAGTTGCAGAATCATCCGTATAGTAATCCTCAAGTACAAGGTATACACCTGGTATCTCAGCTCCTTCTATTGCTTCTAAATCAAATCCAGGGGTTGGTTCTGTTAAACTGCCGTCCCCATCATCTACTATACGTACATATCGCGCACCGCTGCCAAAAGGGGCAATGTCAAATGATTGAGTCCCTGAACCATTTGAGAGGAATGTCCACGGTCCTCTGTAACTATTGGAAACATAGACCTCATATCCTTCATCAGGAGTTCCATCATCACCTTCGTAAACAGTGAAATCATCGCCACTCCCATTTAATATAGGCGTTAGAGAACCCATATCAATAATTACCTCTCCTCCCTTTCCTATGGAAGTAAACCTTCCATCTATCGGACCAAGTGCCCATGGAGTGAGTGTAATATTATGAGTGGGATTTGAAAGTTTATCGGGGATATTTGCAACAGCATACTTGTATGCAAAGTTACCACCACCTGGATTCAAATCGATCACTATATGCGTTGAAGTATCGGTGTTAACATTAACATTAGTTACTGTTTTCGGATAGTATCCATTTGCCCATGCTTTAACTGTATATATTCCAGGTCTTAAAATCCTGTGAAAATGCCCTGAGACAGGGTCACAGAAGACGGGCCAGTCAATCTCTTCTATGTTTACAACTGCCTCTCGTAGCGTATCACCTGTACTTGCATCCCTTACAACCCCGGAAATTCCCTGAATACATTTACTTAAAAGATATAAAATTGCAGGTCTGTTTTCATCCCATATTCCATCGAGGGCTGATGGTGGCGGGTTAAAGGATGTTGCAAGTTCAATAGTCCAGTCTATGGTTGCATCAATACCGTAACTGTAATCATTCATATCCCCATTTGTTCTGTACCAATCGTAACCCTCTGTAACCTCGTAACCGTTGTATGAAGCGTATCCATTTGATAGGATAACAATCAGGCTATCATCCTGTGACCTTGTGGGGGTCCAGTTCCAGATATAGTTTACAATTTCACCATATGTATGATAACTTAAACCGAGAACAAAATTGTGGAGCTGGTCGAATTCGTACATAGCCTGTGTCTCTGGCTGTC
>JAGMEZ010000340.1 GCA_023127905.1 Caldifarciminota bacterium | reverse complement strand
CTCATTTTAACCTTCATACCAGCACCATTTATTCTGTAAAGAGACATTCGTGATGTTTCACTTTACTTTTACTCAACTCCATCAGTGGTTTACTGATTTCTCTGTGACCCAACCTTGTACAATTTTTTACCTTTTTCCTTAACCTTTATACTTTTAATATGGAAAGAGTTAAGAAAAATATATTCGTGCTAATGTCACTCGCCTTTACTGGTGCAGTGGGGATTGCCCTGATACGTCCTATTCTTCCTATTTTCACACGGAGGATGGGAGTAACAGGCTTTCAAGTAGGTGCTTTAGTATCAGGATTTATGTTTGCGAGAGCAGTTGCTGCATATATATGTGGAAGGTTTTCAGATAAGATAGAGAGGAGGAAGGTATTTCTTCCTATCGGGTTTTTTGCATACATCATTTCATGCATTGTTCTGTTTTTTTCAAGAAACTACTTTGATGTTCTTTTCATCAGTATTTTTCAAGGGACTTTCTCTGGATTAATTTGGCCAATTGCTCAGGTGATAACAATTGAAAGCTCTGTGAAGTCATTTAAGACAAGGGCACTCAGCTTTTATTTTGCTTCAGGAAGTGCTGGAATGAGCATTGGAAATGCACTGATTGGTACAACCATTATCTTTGTAATGTTTTTATTTAAGGCTGATGAGAATTATGCTTTTAGGATTATCTTTCTCCTGTCTGGTGTAATATATCTTATCGGTTTTTTCATCTCGTTCTTCATTACTGAAACGATACCAAAAAGAGTGTTGACAAGAGAAATAGAAAGGAAAGTACCGGTTAAAGAAAACAGTGGTTTTGTTGCAGTTATTATTCTCGGTTTTCTCATCGGAATAATACCAGGTCTTATTCGATCAATAATTGTGCTCTATCTGAATGAACAGTTTCTTATACCAACAAAGAATATTGCCTTTATTCTTATGGCGATCAACATCTCTGCCCTTTTTTCAATGCTTTTTTTCTCCTATCTCTCTGATAAGAAGGGTATTGTAAAAGGGCTTCTCATTGTTGGATTTATAACAGGGATTGCATCAGTTATTATACCGTTTATAAATAATACCCTTCTTCTTATTATTTTTCTTGTAATTCTCGGAACTGGTGCTCGGTCTTTTACACCGATTTCACGG
>JAGMEZ010000034.1 GCA_023127905.1 Caldifarciminota bacterium | reverse complement strand
TTTGATTGCAAGAACAGAATCTTCTGTAAAGGATACACCAAGAATCGTTTTATTTTCTTCCTTAAAGGATATTGGTCTCCCTCGTAATTGAACCCCTTCTATACTCTTCTTAAAAACGGTTTTTTGAATACCATTATAGTTTGTAAACAGTAGCATTTGCTTACCATCATAAAGAAGTATCTCACCATTCTTATCGCCACTTATGTCAATACCGGCTTCTTTTAGGAAGGCAGGCTTAACAACATCCTTTGATATCCAGGAAGATAAATCATAGGTAGATTTAATCCCTTCCTTAAAATTCTGAGCATCACTCCTTGTCTCAAAAGCCCCTATCTTCACTCGATAAATTTTATGCCCTTCCTTTGTTTCTGAAGAATCTATGTATACAGGAATTCCAAACTTTTTAATCTTACTTTTGAGTTTCAGTGCTCCCTCACGTATACTACTTGAACTTACCTGTAAGGTGAAATAAATACTTTCAAGTTCCTGAGGTTTATTTTTTATCGTATCCTTACTCACTGTGTCTGGATTTATTGTATCAGTATAGGAAGGCTCCTCAAATTCCTTTCTGAAGGGTTCTTTTCCACATACGATATCAAGAAGTTTTGCGTCAAGTGCAATTTCCTTTATCGGTGCAAGGGTATTGCCATCAACTATTTCAATAAAGGAGCCACCTTTTCTACCTTTTATTACTCTTGATCCTTTCTGCGTTGATAAAAGAATATCTGACTTTTTTTCCTGAAATATCTTTTCTACAATTCCATTACTACCGGTATCAAACCTGAAAAGAGTATCCTGTGAAATAAAAAAAATTGTTCCTCCATCTCCGGTAATTACATTCTGAACAACTTGTTCTTCCAAATCCATTTCAGAGGTAATCTTTAATAATGTTCTTTTAATGGAAATAATCTTTGCAGAATTCTTAGTAAAGACAAATATCTTATTCTCGGAAGCAGTAACAACAAAATCAACTCCATCTGCCTTAAAAGGTATTTTTGAAATAATATTAAGGTCTTTTGTATCAAGGAATAAAAGGTTATTTTTAGTTAGTGCATATATACGTTTCCCAAATGGGGAGATTTCCATCCTTACAAGATTTCGTATTTCAATTTCCCTCTCCTCTTTTTTCGAGAGAAGCGAAAATTTTGAAAGTCTACAGGTTTCATCATCGGTAAAAACCGTTATGATTGACGAAAAGTCAGGAAGCGAGTAAATTTCACTGATACTTTTTTTGAAATCTGTAAGTTTCGATAAACGGGCATCTTTAGCAAATTCAAAAACAGACTTATCACCGTAAAGGATTATATTACTTTTTGAAGTTGAAACGCCCTTCGACTTAAATGGAAGTGGAACTTTACTAAATTTCTCCTCACCGAAATTCATCCAGTAGATATTTTTTTCACAAATAATAAAAATTTCATTTCCAAGAACTACTGTTTTTATGAAATCTTTTAAATTTTGCTGATAAGCACCAAAGGGTTCAAGTGTTTTAAGATCCAAAATCTCTATTTGCTTATCTGTTATAACAACAAGTGGAATAGAATCAATATCTTCTTCAATGGAATAGGGAGAAACTTCTTTTCTTTCTCCAGATTTTTTACAGGATATTGGAAGTATAAGGAAAATAGCAAAAAATAAAACTAAACATCTTTTCATTTTTCTCTCCTATGAAAGTGATTTTATTCCTTACTCTTCCTCTCCCTTGAAGGGAGAGGATAGAGGTGAGGGTGATTCAATCTTTTCACCCCCACTTTTATTCTCCCCCATTAAGGGGGAGAAAAAAATCTTCCAGACCTCCCCTTACATAAGAATCTCAAGCAACTCCTTAACTGCCCTCTCAAGTCCTATAAAGACTGCCCGAGCAATTATAGAATGTCCTATATTCACTTCTTCTATCTCATCCACCTCTGTAATCCGGTATAGATTTTTG
>JAGMEZ010000339.1 GCA_023127905.1 Caldifarciminota bacterium | reverse complement strand
TTGGAGGATATACAAATTCGTTTGGCGCAGGTTATTATGACGTTTATCTTTTAAAGATAGAACCATAGACCTCTTTTGGTCAGTTTGATTAATTGTCTTGGTTCAATTGGTTTGATTGGTTAACAGAATGCAGTAGATTCTTAACTTTTTACTTTTTACTTGGTATTTATAAAGGAAGGTGAGAATGAGAGTATTAGTTGTTGGTGGAGGTGGAAGGGAGCATACCCTTGTATGGAAGATAGCAAAAAGTCCCCTTGTGGATGATATCTTCTGTGCACCAGGGAATGGAGGAACAGTAGAGATTGCTAACAATATCGATATTAATGCAGAAGATATTGGTGAATTGATCAATTTCGCGAAGAAAGAAAAGATAGACTTAACTGTTGTTGGTCCGGAAATACCTCTGGTAAAGGGAATTACTAATAAATTTAAGGGAGAAGGGTTAAATATATTTGGACCATCAAAGAACGCCGCAATGATTGAGGGTAGCAAGGCATTTGCAAAACTATTAATGGAGAGAGTGAAGATTCCTCAGGCAGCATTTGAGAAATTCCATAATCCGGAAAGGGCAACTGACTATTTAAGAAAACAAAACTTTCCAATTGTTATAAAGGCAAGTGGACTTGCAGCAGGAAAGGGAGTTATTATTATAAATAGTTTTGATGAGGCAGAAAAAACCGTTAAGGAAATTATGACAAATAAAAAATTTGGCACAGCAGGCGAAACGATTATTATTGAGGAGTTTCTCAAGGGTGAAGAGGTATCTTTGCTCGTTCTAACAGATGGAGTAACTATCCTGCCATTCCTTTCATCCCAGGACCATAAACAGGTCTACAACGATGATAAAGGACCCAACACAGGAGGAATGGGTGCCTATGCACCTGCTCCCGTTCTTGATAGAAAAGAAGCAGGAAAAGTTATAAATAGTATCATCCTACCTGTTCTGGATGCTATGAAAACAGAAGGTGCAAAATACAAGGGTATACTCTATGTCGGGCTTATGATAACAGAAGATGGACTTAAGGTTTTAGAATTCAACTGTAGATTCGGCGATCCAGAAACCCAGGCTATCCTTCCCTTAATTAATTCTGATCTCGTTGAAGCACTCTTAATGACGATTAACGGTGAATTGAAGAATGCAAAGATTGAATGGAACGATAGAAGTGCGGTCTGTGTGGTCCTTGCCTCTGGTGGTTATCCGGGAAAGTATGAAAAGGGTAAGGAAATCCATGGTCTGAAAAAGTTAAAAGGAAGAGACGATGTTGTCGTTTTCCATGCAGGAACAAAAAAGGAGAATGGAAGACTCCTAACAACAGGTGGAAGGGTGCTTGGAGTGACAGGAATGGGTGACAATTTGAAAGACGCAATACAAACAACCTATGCAGCAATAGGTGAAATTTCATTCGAGGGAATGCACTACAGGAAAGATATCGGAAGAAAGGGGCTGAAGCGGGGATAGGCTGAAAAATAGAAATTATACTTGACAGATAAGAAAAAGTAAAGGCTCTCAAATTATTGCTGTTACACACCAAAAAATTCTTCTTGCAATATGTGAAACAATATGATATGTTTCTACAATTATTATAAGGAGGATATAATGAAATATTTAAAAGTTACTCTTTTCATAATACTTTTATTGCCACTTGCATCCCTTCACGCAGCTGTTTATGATTTCCTCGATGTTGGGCTCTCGGCACGTCCTAATGCGATGGGTGGAAGCTTTTCTGCAATTTCAAACGATATTTGTGCGCTTCAGTGGAACCCTGCAGGCTTAGTTGGTATTGAAAAAGGAATGTTATCCACGGGAGTGCTTCTCTACACAAAAGCAGGAATAAAATTTGGAGATGTCAAATATGGCTTTGGTAAAGGGAAGAACACATTCGGTTTTGGGCTAAACTATGTCAATTATGGTTCAATTGAAAGAAGGGGCGAAAGCAACGAAGACCTTGGCACTTTTACTCCCATGGATATCTTCTTCATCTCAGGTTTCAGTCGTTCTATTACAGAGGATTTGACAGCAGGTATTGGTGTTAAACTCGTATATGAAAAGATAGATTCCTTCGTCTCTTACGGAGCTGGTGCCGACATTGGTATCCAGTACATCATGCAAGAAAGGAATATTACTCTTGGTTTCGTACTGAAAAATCTTGGCACAGTATTTAAGGCTCATGATGAAGAAAAAGGTTCTTTTCCCCTTTCTGCGACCGGTGGATTTTCATTTCATCCCATCCAACAGGTTAACGTAAACGTTGATTTTACCCGGTATTTTTCTGATCCAAGGTCTATTGTAAAATTTGGCGCGGAACTTTGGCCTGTCCAAATTTTCGCGATTAGACTTGGATACAGCAGTGCTGGGAGTGATCTGAAAACAGACTTCGGTCCAGATTTTCTTGCTGGAACAGCAGGAGGATTCGGCGTATCCTGGGAGAAATTCTATCTTGATTATGCAGTTCAGCCAATGGGTGACCTTGGTTTCACGCACTCGATTACCCTATCACATATCTTTTAAGTGGAATAATTTACCGCAATTAAAAACCTATACCCAATTCCAATAGGATTGTTCTTGGTTTACTTTTTGTTGTCGGGTCTTTTAAAGTCACAAAGTTGGGTGTCTTATCCGGTTTTATCCGATTCTTCTGATTCAGTAGATTCTCTATTATTAATGAAATCTCCAGGCTTGTCCCTCCAAATCTCATCCTTCTGTACATCTCTATATCAATCATTAAATGAGAAGGCAATCGCTCAGAATTTTTTGCAAGGTTACCCACCTTTACCTGTTCCTCTAAAGAGTATGGTAAACCACTCCCGAAAGTCCAAACAACAGTTGCGCCAGTTGAATGAGAAGCTGTATCAATGCCTGTTTCGTAAGATGCAATTATCTTCATCCTGTGTCTTTCATCCCAGCTCAATGGATATTCTCTCATCACATCAGGAAGCTCCATATCTTCAAAGTTTTCAAGATCCTTTGTATTCTGTCCCTTTGCCCAGGAAAGTATATAAACAGCCCTTCCTGTAAAGTGTCTCCCTATAGGCTTCTTGAATTCCAACTCAACTCCCCGAGCATCACCGTACGATGAATTTGTTATCTTATACGATTCAAAAGGATACCTACCTACAACCTCAGCATTAATAAGGTTCCTGATGTCTTTCTTATACACCCCGAAAGAAAAAACAGCATTCATTGGAAGCTCATTCTCAATCCTGAATTCGTAAGCCCTCGTACATTCCGGACTCAGTTCTGGATTACCAACAAGGCGATACGGACCTCTCCATTTGGTTGTCATAAAAATGTACTGGTATTCTGGCATCTGATAGTATAAGCCAAAGGAAAAGGTAAATGCTATCTTGTCGGTAAAGGGATAGAAAAAGCCTACCCTCGGGCTAAAGTATCCTCGAAACCTTTTCTCAGTATCAACTTCTTCTCCTGTATAGAAGTAATCATATCTGATGCCATAATTGAGGATTAATCCTTCCCTTTCAAACTTGTCCTGTATATATACCCCTCCCTGCAATGGATGAACGGAGTATACATCCCTTGACCATCCATATCCTGGGTATGGACCCTCCTCATCTGTTCTCGTAGAATCGTAAAACCATAGTATTTCAATCTCTTCCTTCTCAAGATGCCAGAAATGATTTTCTGCACCTATCTTCACCAGATGTTTATTGGCAAATTGTTTGGTAAAATCAAGCATAATGGAATTATTACTCTCTCTATGCGTATGGTATGTAGAATCGTATCCAACCTCGTAAAACCAGTCATCATCCGTGTCTTCTACAATCCCTCTATCATCGATTATCCAGGGAACTTCATTTTCCTCTGCCCAAAGATATTCTTCCTCAACCAGATGTATCTCTGGAGGTATCAATCCCGGATCATAGTGTAATTGCGTATTAAAGGATGATAATTTTATTTCATAGAATGATGAATATCCTATACTATGATTCCAGCTGAGAGAGTAGAGAGAACTTTCCTCTTTATAATGGTACGAATGTTCTGGAATCTCAATAAACTCATGTCTATATTTTTCATAGACATTGACATTGTTTCTGCTTGAAACAACCAGCTTTCCACCTTTCAGCAGCTTTATTAACGCTTTAGCTGAAAAACCAAAACTATTCTCTTGCCTGTCGCCGTATCGAATACCAAGAAACTCTCCTCTGTTATGTGTGTAACCAAATGGGGTATACGTATCGGTAAAATCTCCAAAACCCGTAAATTGCAGCAATACTTTTCTCCCTGAAAATGGGAAAGGATTTGACAGAAAGAAATTGATTTGGTCTGTATTACGTTGTTTCAACATTCTATCGGTTTTATACAAAGTTGAAACTCGAAAACAAGTATCGGGTGATACCGTAATAAGATTAACAATTCCTGATTGTGCCTCTCCGTATTCTGTTTCAAATCCTCCCTTAAGAATTTCTACCTGTTTCACCTCAAAAACCGGTATATCTATTGCAGCACTTCCTCCGACAAATCTATCATTAACAGGAATACCATCAATAAGATAGAGGATTTCTCCGCCCCTTCCACCCCTCATGTGGTATTCCTCGAGCGTAAAGTCTTTGACTATCTCTGGCTGGGTTTCGAGAAGACGTAACACTGAATACGCCCTTGGCATTTTTTCAATCTCCCGTGTCATAAAAACCCTTGATGAATGTGTTACCCCAGGTTCAATCAGGGGTCTTGTTGCCTTCACAGTAATAACATCTTTCAGCTCAATAACAGTACCCTCCAAATTAAAATTGATAAAGACTGTCCTCCCCGCATCAACATATATCCCCTTTTTTACCACTGTTCTGTATCCCATCATCTGTACCTTAACATCGTACTTCCCTGGTGGAATGTTGATAATGAAATAATAACCGTCAGATCCAGTAATAGCACCCAGTGTCGTCTTCTCAATGGTTATGTTCACAAATGAAAGAGGTTTTTGTGTTTGAGCATCTATTACCCTTCCCATAATCTTTCCTGTTATTGCTCCATATAAGAGAGACGGAAAGGCAAGTAACATAATAAATCCTATTCTTTTCATATCAGTCTCCTATGCAATAAATTCTTGTATCCCCCATACAGACAACATACATCCTATCATATAAAGGAATGTATACTATAGACCAGGGATACATTCCGAGTTCAAAACTCCATTCTATACTGTAATCAAATGTATTGATAACGAATACTTTATCATTCATGCCTGTAATGAAAAGGTATTCACCATCATCCGTTATTGCCATCCCCTTCGGGTTAATCAAACCAAATGGTGAAATCTCATCCAGAAGAGTATGAGTGAATGTCTCTATTACTCCAATTAAACTATTGTCAAGTTCTGTAACATACGCCCTATCATAAACGGGCGAGAAAATTACTTCAAATGGATATCCTGAAATAGAGATGTTTGTGATAACGGTATCAATTTCTGTATCTATTACAGTGATTAGATTTTCAGAATTGAGACAGGCATAAAGCTCATTATTGTTCGTATCGATGGATAAAGCTGCTGGTTTTCCAGGCACAGGAATAGAATCAATGACACTATTTTGCTGAAGGGAATATACAAGAATATCCTCCTTTGAATTTCTTGCAATATATAGTTTTTCATTATTGGAACGGACAATACCTTGTGGTGTTCCACCAACAGCAACCGTTTCAATAATTTGTTCTAAAAGAATATCATATATAGAAAATGAGTTTCCTGTAGTAAAATAGACCCAGCTGTTTTCAAAAACATCGAGGAAATAGGAACCTCCTGTAGTAAAGTGAATCATCTTTTCAATACTATTTGTTTCTGTACTAAACATTACGAGATCATCGATTGGAGGCTGGCTCCAATTGTGAATCTGAACAAAGAAAATTTTTGTTCCATCCTCTGTCTTATCCGCCCTATATGGGATTTTACCCGTATAAATGGCATCTAATACCACATAGGGGAACGGTGGATGATATCCTATGAAAACATCGAGAGATCCCGAATGTCCAACATTTGCACTATAATCCTCTGCTAAAGCATAAATTTTATAGATATCGCCCTCTGTGAGATTTCTGACATCAAGAATAGAGTAGTATGGAAAATCTTTGTCTATCGCAAGTAGTGAATCGTTTATGAAAAAAGAGACCTTTTTTATACCAGTATTGTCTGAGGTATTCACTGAAAAATATTCGAATCCGTATAAGGTATCACCCTCACATGGTTCGATAATCCAGATATTTGGTGGAAACGAATCAACCGGTACCCCAATCCCAAAAAAAGTAAACGAGGTATCTTTCATTACATTTCCACTCATGTCTTTAATATTCTTTATACTTAGTTCGTAAAAAGTTGATTCCTGCGGTTCTGTTTGGAGGATACAATTGATTTTCATTGGATCAATATCAACAAGGTGAACATCAAGTGTCTCGTAACTTGTAATCATGTAATTCATCGTATCAACTGCAGTCTCAGTTTTCACCGACTCGTCGAATGATATGAGAACTTTTGTTGTATCGAATGAAACCACAGATTTTACACCTGGGGGAGTTGTATCCGGCGTAAGGGGTTTCTCCTTTTTTGAGCATCCAAATAAAAGGATTACAACAGAGGTAAACAGATAGGCATAAATAATCAAACTTTTCATATTAGTTTCCAATGCAAAAAATCCTGGAAAAATTCGGATAATCCAAACAACTAACATAAACCCGTTCAACAAATGGAACAAATACTAATGAATAAGGGATGACTCCAAGTTGAAAACTCCATTCTAAACTGTAATCTACCGTATTGATGACAAAAACTACAGTACTCATCCCGGTAATGTACAGATATTCTCCATCCCCTGTTAGTGCAATACCCTTTGGATTCGATAAGCCATAAACAGAAATCTCATTTAAAAGTGTATGGGAAGACGTTTCAATTATTCCTATTTCACTGGTGTTAATTTCAGAAACATACGCAATATCGTAATTGGGTGAAAATACAATTTCCCAGGGACTTCCCGAAATTGGAATATTAGCTATAATAGTATCTCCCTCAATATCTATCACACAAATTATATCCTGAGCATAGAGGCAAGCATAGAGCTCGTTGTGAACCGTATCTACCGCCAGTGCTGTCGGGTTCCCAGGAACTTGAATTGAATCGATAATACTGTTTCCCTGAAGTGAATAAACCACGATATCCTCTTTTGGATTACGGGCGATATAGAGTTTATCATTACCCCCACAAACAATGCCACTTGCTGTTCCACCGATATTCACCGTTTCAGTAATTTCATCCAGGAAAATATCGTATATTGAAAATGAAATCCCGGTTGTGAAATAAACCATGTCGTTTCTATAGACATCCAGATAGAACGAAACCCCTGTTGTGAAGTGAGTTATTCTTTCAAAATTATTTGTATTCACATCAAGCATTATAAGGTCGTCTACTTCAGGCTCATTGGCTTTATGATTTTGAACAAAAAAGAGTTTCGAAGCATCTTCAGTTATATCCATTCTGTAAGGTGTCTTCTCGGTATAAATGGTATCTATTATTACATATGGGAACGGCGGATAATATCCGATAAAAACATCCGTAGATTCAGAATATCCAACATTTGCACTATAATCTTCTGCTGAAGCATAAATGGAATAAACACCGCCTTCCTGGAGATTCCGGACATCAAGAATGCAATAGTAGGGGAAATACTCATCTTCACTAATCAACGAATCGTTAACAAAAAAGCAAACCTTTTTTACAGCAAAATTGTCTGATGCCCCTGCACTGACATAAACAAATCCAAATAATGTATCGCCTTCACCTGGATAGGTTATACTCACTACTGGAGAGAATGAATCGACCTGCACTCCGATTCCAAGAAACGTAAAGGTGGTATCATTCATCCTGTTCCCGCTCACATCCTCAATGTTCCTGATATCTATCTCGTAAAATGTTGATTCCTGCGGTTCTGTTTGGAGGATACAATTGATTTTCATTGGATCAATATCAACAAGGTGAACATCAAGTGTCTCGTAACTTGTA
>JAGMEZ010000338.1 GCA_023127905.1 Caldifarciminota bacterium | reverse complement strand
TGTTTCTAATAGTACTGCTACGAACCGCCTTGTTAACTAAATCAGAAAGTGGAACCTTTATCAAGTCTTTAATCCTGACCATGATTTACCTCCTTATCTCTTTACCACCTTACCACACCAGATGTCCAGGTCATCACAGCTCCGAAAGCAACCATAACAATCAGGTCTCCATTATTGCTGCTTTGATTGAAATATCTGATGTTGCTTCAACTCTCCTCATCTGTTTTTCCTTATTGTTTATCTTAATAAATGTTGCTCATTTACATACTATTAGACCAAATTAGTCATTTAGTCTAACAAGGTCAAAAAAATTTTATTGTCCTTCTATTCCTTTAAATAAAATCTGTAATAATTCATCTACACTTCTTTCGATGTCCATCGATTTTTCATCCATGACTAACGGATATTCTAAACCCTTTAATGCTGAAATCATTGCCAAAGCTGTTACTTCAATTTTTTTCACTTTAAATATCCCCTTCCTGACACCTTCAGAAAGTATTTCCTTTATTACATTCATTTCTTCCATAAAGTGTGATTCTCTGATTTTCTCTAAATCTGGAAGCAATTCTGTCACATTATTTTTTATTACGTTATACAGATTTACAAGCTCATGCATGTGGGATATTCTAGTCAATATGAACGCCCGAAGTTTTCTCTGGGGAGAGATTTCCTTAGAAGTAGCCTCTCTTACAGCGTTTTTAAGTATTGTCCACTCACGATCGACTACAGTCCTGAAAATCTCCTGCTTGCTCTTAAAATAGTAATAGATTGTTGCTTTACCGATTTTCGCCTCAGCAGCGATGTCATCCATACTTGTTTTCTTTAACCCATAGCGCGCAAATAGTTTCCGCGCCATTTGCAAAATTATTTCACTTTTCTTTTTATTCATCTTCATACTCTTCGACCAAAATAGTCTAATAGTAATATATAACAAATTTTGAACTTTGTCAAGAGAAAAATTGAAAAATTCGTATTTTTTAAAAAAATTTATCTTTTTCTATCTGTACTTTAATTTTTAGTTGCAATGTTTTATAAAAAATGTTATAGTTCAACTATGACGGGAAGTAAAATGAAAACCTTCCTTTTTCTCATTCTAATTTTCCTTTCAGGTTGTCTCGTTAAGAGACACATTTTCCACGATCCGCACTTCTTTTATGATAAAGATAACTATACCCTCATCCGTGTTAATCCTGAAACAAGGGATGAGGAAATTAAAAGATACAATGAAGGATTGAAGAAGACTATTGTAGCATATATACCACCAAAACCAGATTTAGATAGTATTTCCTACGATACACCACCAAGACCCAAAAAAATTGTAAAACCTGTTTATTCATTGGAAGCTAAATCAATGGGGTATTATGGAACAGTGATTCTTAAATTGTTGATTGATTCTACGGGAGTTGTATGTGTGGCAAAACCGATCTTTTCCAACCGTATAAGAAAACTCGATAGAATTGAAACAAAATTGGTAGAATCTGTACTTATTGCAGCAATTCAATTCGAATTCATACCTGCATATCATGGAGAGAAACCTGTGCCTGTATGGGTTTCATTCCCAGTAAGATTTGTATTAGAAGGCAACAAAAAGAAAAGATTTTCACCAAGCTTAGTCCCTTAGATTCTTAGATTGAGATTGGGGGACGGTGTACTTCGTTCTAACTCAGCATCTTCGACTCTTCAATATAAATATTCAGGACCTACGGTACTTCGATTTCACTCGGTATCTTCGACATGACTTTGTGACTTTAGCGGAGCTAAAAAAGTCAAGAGATAAAAAGGTGACATTTCTATTTTTCTAAGAATAAGGTCGAAATGGCAGTCGAAATGGTAAGAAATGGAAATGGTGCCAGGCTAAGATATAAGATTTTTGCTTATGTTTCTGAGATTTTCAAGATTCTCTTATTCTATGCAAAGACATTTCGTCAATTTTTTATCTAATATAAATGAGTTTTTCGATTCTTTCTCATATTAAGTGGGTAAACCCCAAAAGAATAGAATAATCTTCTCTAACGGGGTAAAGCATTCGCACTATGTCAAGATTAAACCTACCCTGTGACAGGGTTAAATCTTTTTAGCATTTCGTCTTTTTTTAGATTCTGAAACAAGTTCAGAATGACACCGTATATTGTCATGCTGAATTCTGACCTTCCTCAGGGCAGGTACATTTCAGCATTTTTTGCATTGTATCCCTATTTTAATTTTTCCATTTACTGCCAGCCAATTACTACATTTGCTACTGCTCTTGGTTCAGGTGGAGACGTATATACATCTTTTTCATATTCATGGTTATATGGTGAAATGTTCAGTGCCTTGTTATGTACTACAAGTGTACTG
>JAGMEZ010000337.1 GCA_023127905.1 Caldifarciminota bacterium | reverse complement strand
GTGTGGAGACTGCATGAAGAATTGCCCTGTAACAAAAATGATATATCCTGTTGAAGAAAAGCCTGCGCAATTGAGTAAAGATGATTTACAAAAGATAAATGCAATACTGAATGAACACCGTGAAGAAATAGGAAACCTAATGCCCACACTTCAGCAAATAAATCGGGAATTTAATTATTTACCATCCGAAGTATTACGACATGTGTCCAAAGAACTCAATATATCATTATCTGACATTTACAATATCGCTACATTCTACAATGCCTTTAGTCTTATACCAAGGGGACGACATCAAATCAGCGTATGTATGGGAACCACATGTTATGTGAGGGGTGGCGAAAGAATTCTTGATAGAGTTAGTGAAGAGTTGGAGATTGCTCCTGGAGAAACGACGAAAGATATGAGATTTAGCTTGAATTCAGTCCGGTGTATTGGCTGTTGCAGTCTTGCTCCTGCAATTATGATTGACGAGAAAGTATATGGGAGATTAAAACTGAATCAAATACCTAAAATCTTAAGGAAGTACGAATGAGGATTAAAACATTATCAGACCTTGAACAGGTAAAAAAGAAAGGGTTTGAAAGCATCTATCCAAACAAAATAAAAATCTCTGTTGGGATGGCAACATGTGGAATAGCCACAGGAGCACAGGAGGTTTACGATCAGATTAAGAAAAGTGTAAAAGAGCAAGAACTTGATATTCTACTCACAAAATCAGGTTGCATCGGTTTTTGTCAGGAGGAACCAATAGTAGATGTCTACATCCCGGGTTTACCCAGATTAACATATAAGAGGATGACACCGGATAAGGGAAAACAATTAGTGTCAGCTCTTAAGGATGGCAAATACTTAGAAGAAAATATTCTCTGTAAATTTGAAGAGGAAAAGCTTCTTGACGAGCAAATAAAAAAATACGATACCTCAAAACTAAATGGAAAGTTGAAAAAGACTCTCCCATATCAGAAGATACCATTTTTTGTTGCACAGAAAAAGATTGCCCTTCGGAATTGCGGATTTTTGGATCCTGATTCAATTGAAGAATATATTGGTAGAAATGGATATGCATCATTACATAAAGTCTTAACCAAACTGTCACCAGCACAAACAATTGAGGAGATTAAGAAATC
>JAGMEZ010000336.1 GCA_023127905.1 Caldifarciminota bacterium | reverse complement strand
TACTATAACGGCTTCTTGTTGATAATCTCATTTCTTCTCCTTCTTCTTATTAATGCACAATAGCACATCTTCAATAAATTTGCAAGTTTTTTATTTTGTTGTGCAGGAAACCTACATCCCCATTTATGAATTTTTTTCCCTTGATTTTGGGAGTGAAAATATATATAATGAATTATATGAATCAAACAATAGACAACAGACGGAAAGGTGGAAATTAGAAAAAGGTAAAGAAAGATAAATTTATGAAATGTCAGAAATGTAGTTTTGATAATCCGAAAGGTTCAAAATTTTGTAATCAATGTGGCACCCCACTTATCATTTCTTCTATTGAAAAAGACCATCTCCACCTGGCACAGAGTCATCTACCGAGAAAACTAAGAAAGAAGATTTCATCTCTAAGGATTGAGGGTGAGAGAAAGAATGTCACTGTTCTCTTTGCAGATATTTCTGGGTTTACTGCACTTTCAGAGAAACTGGATCCTGAAGAGGTGATAGAACTCATAAATAGGTGCTTTAAGGTTTTGATAGATGTCATTTACAAATACGAAGGAACCATTGATAAATTTATAGGCGATTGCATAATGGCACTCTTTGGTGCACCAATAACGCACGAGGATGACCCTGAGCGAGCAGTTCGTACTTCTTTAGAAATAATGGGTGCATTGGATCGTTTCAACGAAGAACATGGAACAAAACTTTCCATTCATATAGGTATCAACTCTGGAACTGTAATTGCCGGTGGAGTTGGTTCTGATTTGAGGATGGACTATACAGTTATGGGAGATACCGTTAACCTCGCAGACAGATTAATGGAGGAGGCAAAGGATGAAATCCTTGTGAGCGAGTCTGTCTATAAGAAAACAAATTATCTATTTGAGATGCGTGGACTTGAATCAGTAAAAGTAAAGGGCAAGACTAAGAGGATTAAACCATACAGGGTAATAGGAATTAAAGAGATACCAAAGCATAAACGAGGTATTTCTGAGCTTTATTCTCCTCTTGTAGGTAGGGAAAAGGAATTTGAAAAAATCAAATCTGCTCTGAATAAGGTTTTACAAGGAAATGGTGTTGTTTTAACCCTTATAGGAGAGGCAGGATTGGGCAAATCCCGAACCATAGAAGAGATGAGAAAAGAGCGTGGTGAAAAAACAGTATGGTTAAGCGGAAGGTCTTTTTCCTATGGCAGGACAATTCCTTTCTGGGTAATCTTAGAGCAGATTCGCACCTATCTTGGGGTTGGCGAATTTACCCCTGAATTTGAAGTAATTAAGAGACTCAAAAGAGAAACAAAAAGACTATTCGGGGATAGAACAGATGAATATCTTCCCTATCTCTCTCTATTTCTATCTATCAAGGTACCCAAGAATCTTGAGAAAAAGGTAAAATACCTCGATTGTGAATCTTTGCGGTTACAGGAGTTTGTATCTGTAAAAGCATTCTTCAAGGAGATAGCGCAAAATAGACCTTTGATTCTCTATTTTGAGGATATACACTGGATTGACCCTGAATCGATTGAACTCCTAAAGTTTCTTC
>JAGMEZ010000335.1 GCA_023127905.1 Caldifarciminota bacterium | reverse complement strand
TGCTACGTTATATTGAATTGCAAGTAAAAGGATAATAAATTGTTTAATTGTTTTGATTGGTTGAAATAATAAAAGATAAAAGATATTAACGATTGAAACGAGGTTATAATATTAGGTAGTAAGTAGAAGACAGAAGTAAGATAACAGATAACAGATAAAATATGAAAGATAGATATACTGAATGTAAACTTGAGTTTGAGAATTTCAAGAAACTTTTTATTTTTAATAAATTAGATTCAACAAATGTGAAAATGTATGAATTTATCGAACAAAATTCATATTATCCTGATGTAATTGTTGTAAGTGAACAAGTAGCTGGAAGAGGCAGGAGGGATAATAACTGGTATTCTCCTCGTGGAGGATTATGGATGTCAGTAATTATCCCGGGTACAATATCAAACAGAGATATTACTGCTCTAAATATTTCCTGTGGATTGTCATTTGCTAAGGCATGTAATACGATTATAAGAGATTCCGGTGAATTAAATTTACGAACATTCATTCGATGGCCAAATGATATAATACTTGAAAATAAGAAAATTGGAGGATTGTTGATTAATGTTAAAACAATTGGAGATAAAAAGAAATCAATTATTCTTGGAGTTGGTATTAATGTGAATCAAAAGTCATTTCCACATAATTTAGAGAAAAGCGCTATTTCATTATTTATGGTTTTAAGAAAGAGAATTTCAAGAAAAGAATTACTTTTTAATATTCTTAACGAATTAGATAATATGATTCTGCATATAAAAGAAAAAGGAGCAGAGAAGCTTCTTAGTGAATGGAAATATTACTCCTATGAATTAGGGAAAATAATTGAGATTACCACAGGAGAAGGTATAAAAAAGTGTGGGAAAGTTGTTGGTATTGGAAAAAGTGGTGAACTCATCCTTATTAATAATCATGGAGAAATAGAGAGGATTTTTAATGGGTACAATCTAATATTTATTGAAAAATAGTGAATTTTTTATCTTAACTATGTAAGGAGGATGTAGTGAGAGCGAATATTTTTGATAATTCTGGAAATTTACTTGGATATGTTGAAGATAAAGAAGTGAGAAATGCTATGTATGAGATATTAGGATATATTGAAGATGATGAAATAAAAGATAAATTTTTCAAAACAATTGCTTATCTAAAAGATGATAAAATACTTGATAGCAAATATAATGATATTGGTGTTATTGGTGAAAATATGATTTTGGATTCAATGCACGAAATAGTTGGATATTTTTCAAAGAATGAACTTAAAGACAAATTTTTCAATGAAATTGGTAGAATTGAAGGTGAACTTTCTAAAAAGCAAATAATAACAGCTGCTTTGCTTATCTTTAAGGTAATAAATATAAGTTTAGATGTTTAAAGGTCACAAATTAAGAAAAAAAGAATACATTAAGTGAAAAAAAGTAGTTACTGGCTTGGTATTCCAACAGGTATAATATAGAGGGGAACCTCTTCTTTCGAACATCCAATAACATTTTTTACTTTATTGTCATAGAATGCACCAATCGGAACTGAACCAAGATCGAGAGCAACTGCTTGAAGTTGGATGTTTTCAGCTACATGTCCTGCTTCTATATGCACGTATCGAATCCCTCGTTCAGAGTATTTGATAGTTGTTCTATCATATACAGCGGTAATTACAAAATCGAGAGGTGCAGAGTAAATTGCTGATTGGCCAAGGGCAGCCTTTGCAAGTTTTTTTCTAAAGTCACCCTTTTTAACCAGTACAAGTTTATGTTTGACAGGAATGTAATGATATATTCCTTCTTTTATGACTATATAAACTTCTAAAGGATAGAGTGCACCAGCAGATGGAGCTGCCCTGAAACTGAAGTTATGAAGCGTATCTGTTATTCCTTGAGCAGACCAAAGTAGTTGAGAAATCTCCTTATTGGAAAGTGTTTCTTTTTTAAAAGATCTTACACTTCTCCTTCTTTTTATTGCTTCTTCAACAGAAACTTCCCCTTCAATTGCTGGTTGAGGAAGTAAAATCTCCTTTTCACCTCCTCCAAGTAAGAGAAACATTAATATAAAAGGTGCCATAATTACCCCCCCAGTTACAAGGTTAAGGGATAAGGGATAAAGGATAAAAAGGAGATTACTTCTTGAGCATTTTATTCTTTTCCTTACTGTTTACTCCTTACTGCCTACCCCTTATTCACCTTGATTGCCTGTATGTTTCTATAAATTTTCCTAAGGATCTATCATAGGTTTTTTCTACATCATCAGGGAAGAAACATGCTGGAAGTTCCTTCATTCTCCAATGAAATTTAATACATTCACAGCACTTACCTTTCCTTGAGCAAGGTTCGTATGTACAATTACACATTTTATGATTTTCATCAATTTTACATTCCATCATTCCTCCTTCTTACAGTCTTTTTTTCCATTCATTGAGTAGGTTGAGAGCGTCTATTGGGGTTAATGCTGTGATATCCAGGTTTTTTAATTCTTCATATATAATATTTTCTGGTGGCGAAAAGAGAGAGAGTTGTTCCTCTTTAGTCAATATACCATTTTGAGCAAGAACTTTTCTTTTCTTCGACAAATCTTTCATTTCTTTTTCCTCAAGTTCAAAAAGAATCTCTCTTGCTCTATTAATGACCCGCTTAGGTAGCCCAGCAAGTCTTGCTACATCAACTCCATAGCTCTCATCTGCACCTCCAGGAACTACTTTTCTTAAGAAAATGATTTTATCTTCCCACCGTTTCACTGAAACATTATAATTCTTAACACCCCTAAGGATTTCTTCCAATTCTGTGAGTTCATGGTAGTGTGTAGCGAAAAGTGTCTTAGGATGCACTGTTGGATTATTATGAAGAAATTCACATACACTCCAGGCAATTGAAAGACCATCAAATGTGCTTGTTCCTCTTCCCACTTCATCTAAAATTACCAAACTCTTTTTTGTCGCATTATTAAGTATATTAGCTGTTTCTATCATTTCTGCAAGGAATGTACTTACTCCTCTTGACAAGTCATCTGATGCACCAATCCTTGTGAAAACCCTATCAACAACGCCTATTTTCGCTTCCTTTACCGGAACAAAACATCCCATCTGTGCCATGATGATTATTAAGCCTACCTGTCGAAGATATGTTGACTTACCTGACATATTTGGTCCTGTAATAATTAGTATTTGATTTCCATTTCCATCAAGGTAAGAATCGTTTGGTATAAAGGTTTCTTTTTCAATCATTGTCTCAACAACAGGATGTCTACCTTCCGAAATAAAAATTTCATCTGAATTATCTACCGTAGGTTTTGAGTACTTATTCCTTATTGATAAAAAAGCAAAACAGAGTAGCAGGTCGAGAAGTGCTATTGCTTTTGCTGTATTCTGAATCTCCTCTACTCTCTGTGAAACCTTTGTTCTGATTTCGGAAAAAATATTATATTCCATAGATTTTATCTTTTCTTCAGAACCAAGAACCTTAGTCTCATACTCCTTTAGTTCTGGTGTTATAAATCTTTCACAATTTGAAAGTGTCTGTTTTCTAATATAATTATCTGGAACGTGTTTCAGATTTGATTTAGTAACTTCTATAAAATATCCAAAAACTGAATTGTATCTTACCTTTAAAGATGTAATATTTGTTTTATCTCTCTCTTCTCGCTCGAGATTTACAATCCAGTCCTTGCCCTTTGCCACAATATCCCTCGTTTTATCGAGTTCCTCATTAAAACCATCCTTAATCATTCCTCCTTCAGTGATTTTCAACGGTGGACTATCTACTATTGCATTACTTATAAGTTTCACAACATCGGAAAAGTCTATCATTTCTTTTTTTATTTGCTCAAGTATTTCAGAACTGAACTCACGAATTTCCTCCTTAGCTGTTGGGATTTTTGAGAGCGAATCCTTTAGTTGAATAAGATCCCTTGCATTTGCTCTCTCAGTTGCGATGCGTACAATTAATCGTTCGATATCTGAAACTGATTTCAGAATTTTTCTTATTGTTTTTACTTTTAGATTTTTTTTGTACAGTTCATCAACAGCTGAAAGTCTTTCCTTAATGTTTTTTAGTTTATAGAATGGCTTAAGCAGAGTCATTCTAAGGTATCGAGTACCCATAGGTGTTACGGTTTCGTTAAGAACGCTGAACAGGGTACCTTCTGTCGTGCCATCAAACCTTTTTATGAGTTCAAGATTTCTTACGGTAGAATTATCGAGAATAAGCATATTACTAAGATCACTTCTCATTAATTTCTTTATATGTTTCAATTTCCTTTTCTGAGTGGAATTCAAATAATTCAGAATAGCTCCTGCTGCGGATATACCTAAATTAAGCTCCTCAACCCCGAAGCCATCAAGTGTTTTTACGTTAAAATGTTCCTTTAGTTTTTCTAATGCATACCCATATTGAAATTCGATTTCTGAGAGAGGTGTTAAAATGAATTCATCAAAAAAAGGATAATCATCATTTTCACTAATGAGTAACTCACCCGGTTCTATCCTCTTTAATTCATCTAAAATGTCATTAATTGATAATTCTTCTATAAAGAAATCGCCAGTTGAGAGATCACAGTAGGAAAGCCCGAATTTTCCTTTTCCATCTGAAGAAATAGCAGCAAGAAAAATATTCTTCCCTGAATCGAGTATATTGGGGTTTGTAACTGTTCCAGGAGTTATTACTTCAACAACGTCCCTTTTTACAATACCTTTGGCAAGAGCTGGATCTTCCAATTGTTCACAAATTGCAACCTTTAATCCTGCTTTAATGAGTTTAGTAATATAATTATCAGCTGCTTTAACAGGAATTCCTGCCAGCGGAATGCGATTATCTTTTCCGTGTGCCCTGGAAGTTAAAGCGATATTTAAGACACTAGATGCGATCTCTGCATCTTTAAAAAAGGTTTCATAAAAGTCTCCCATTCTGAAAAGAAGGATGCTGTCTTCATATTCTGATTTTACTTTAAAATATTGCTTTAATAATGGCGTAATCTTTTGCATTAAATCTTTAATATCTACTTGAAAATTGAAATTTTATCGAAGGGAACTAAAGAAATTATTGATTTTAACAAAGAACTTAACTATCTTTAATGCCCTTTTAGTCTGTTATAATTTGTTTTATTTTAATCGTATTCTTGTTGTTAAAGCTTCTTTATCTTAACAATCCAGAAAGGTATTTTTTCTTTTTCACTGAATAGTTTTGAAAACCCTTTTGCTTTTTCTTTACTATCAAATTCCCCTATAAGAACCTTATAGTATTTAATTCCATTCTTCCGTGTTGCTGCAAGCCATGTTTCATATCCCTTTTTATTGAAAGAAAAAACGAGGTCTTTTGCACTTTCTTTATTTTTAAATGAGCCAATTTGAATGCAGTATATACTCTTCACTTGTGACAGTCTTGCGAGTGCTTTATTTGCTAAGAAAAATACTGTTGAATCCTTTTTTTCTATTTTTTTATACCATAGAATGGCTTGTGTAGTGTTTCCTACTGCCTCATAGGAAGAAGCAGTCCAGAAACAGGATAGCCCATAATACTTTGATTCAGGGAAGAATGATGTGATTTTTCTTAATGATGTGATGACTTTTTCATAGGAACCCTTTAAAAATTCATATTGTGATATGTAATAGATGGCATCGATACAGAAAACACTTTTCGGGTAGTCAAAAATGATTTTTTTGTAGAAAGAGAGTGATTTCTCTGCATCTTCTTCCAGTAATCCTTTATAGAGGAGAACTTCATCATCAATCTTATGATTTGGAGTAATTTTCTCAAGTTTTATTCTCGCATCATTAAATCTACCTTCATTGTATAATTCTTTTACTTGTTCAATATCTTTTATACCGGATGAACTGATTATGAAAAGGATTGTAAATGACAGAAAAATATTCATTAGAAGTTTCTCTCTCCTGCTTGAGTTTGCACCCACCAATTAAAATCAATAGATATACCTTCATCACTTTGTTCAATGGTATGAATAAAAACCTTTGCATAGTGAAGCTCCATATCAGTTATCATATAGTAATAGTAATAACCACATTCTTCGGATACGGAATAACCTGATTCTGGTGCAGTTGACAAATTCTGAGAGCTCTTTTGAATTCCACCTCCCTGTGGTGTCATGAGTGAGGCTGTCGTTACATATGCCTGTAGTTGAAAGGAGCCATATGTTGTTCCATTTCCGCTGAATATAAATGTTGCATTATCATTTTTAGGGGCAAAAAGAGTATTACTACCTGATATAACATTAGGAACAGGAGTAGGGTTAAGTCCACAACCGGGAACAAAAAAAAATGAAAATAAAGCTATTAATACGAAAAAAGTTATTGTTATATTTTCATAAATTTGATGTATTGCATTTGTTCTTGATGGTTTTAACTTCATTTTTTCCTCTTAAGTTTATATGTTTCCCACTCGCCACATTTAGGACATCTAATTATATATTCCTTTGATACTGCACCGCACCTGTTGCATTCGTATAGTTCTTTTTTGCTATATATGTCAATTATATGCCTGAGGATAGAAACTGCGTTACTTTTTTCTAACTCCAACTCTGTTAAAAGAAGTATTAAATTCATATCAATGGAGTCTGGGTTTGTTTCAACTCCATTTTTAAGAAGTTCATGTGCCTCGCTCAATCGTCCCATCTTCTGATAAAAGCCAGCGAGAGCAATAGTAGTTTTGTTATCTTCGGGAATGTTTTCAAGTACTCCTTTGTATGTTTCTTCTATCTTCTCAAATTCTCCTTTTTCATAGTATGCCTTCATCAATCTTGGGAAAATAATATATCCACTTTCAGAATCAATACTGATTATCTTCTTGTATAATCTAATGGCTTCATCAATGTTCCCAGTTGAATAGTTTATATCACCCGTAAAGATAAGTGCTGGAATATTATCAGGTTGTATCTTTAATATCCTTTTTAAGACCTTTTCTGCCCAATCCTTATCACCTTTCTTATTTGCTTCGTATGCCGCATAAACATCATAATTTAATTGATTCTCCTTTGGGTAATTGAATAATTTTACCATTTTTCGGAATGTTTCGATAGCTTCATTCCACAAGGAAGATTTTTCGTAGTTAAGCAAGAGAAATTTATAGTATTGTTCATTTTGAGGTTCGGACTTCAGGAGTTTTTTTAAAATGTCCGTTGCTTTCTTATAAGCTTCAAGTTCAATATAATCCATCACTGTTTGAATTTGGATTTTGTTTAATGTTTTTCTTGACAGACCTCTTCTTGCTAACAGGTATTTATGTATTTGAAGTGCCTTTAATGGTTCATTCCTTTTTCTTAAAAGTTCTGCAAGACGAATATATGCTTCAACATTGTCACTGTTTTCAAAAACAGCTTCTTGTAATTTTTTGAGGGCATGTTCTTCCTTTCCTTCTATTAAAGAAATTAATGCTTCCTCATAAGGTGAAATTTTTACTCTTCTGGTTTTCTTTATAAGGAACAGAACACTCAAGAAAATAATTAGAATTCCTGTTAGTACAATAAGGAATACCCAGTATCCACTCATGTTAACTCCTTCTTTTCATTATCTTGTTCTTTTTCATTTTCTTCCTCTTGTTCTTCCACTGTTACCTCTTCGATAGGAATATTTCGTAATGCCGATAGTTCCTTTTTTAATTCCTTTATTTCATTGTTGTATCTCCATATACGATTTTTTAGACGTACCTCATCAATAATTGCAACAATTAATGTAAAGATAACACCAATTGCGAAGGTTTCTATTAGAACAAGAGTAAGCGGTAAATCATGAAATGTCCAGATAAGGATTGAAACGTCAACCAAAGTGTTTCCATTCTGAGTTCCAATAATCATACCGGTAATTGTGAAAATTGCTGCCCAGAGAAGTATAAATAAAATCATTTTCCCTCCTTTTAGCTTTTAATTTCCTTCTTTTTTATTTCCATTTTTAGTTTTATGTTTTAATTGCTCAATTACTTAATTACTGTATGTGCTATTTTCCTAATTTCGGACTTTCTTTCTTTTTATGTCCCCTTTTCTAGAAAATATCTCTCCTATTGGTGTCCATCCCTTCACATCATTGATACTCACTTTTACTATTTCTCCCTTGTTAATTTGCTCTTTTACAACAACTATTTTATTATACACTGATATTCCGATAGATTCAAGATAATTTTTTTTATTTTTACCTGTAATCAGAATATCAAGAATTTTCCCTTTGTAGGCTTTACTCTTTTTTTTGGTTATTTCAGATTGAACTCGGATTAATTCACGTAAGCGTTGATTTTTTACTTCTTTGCCGATGAAATCATTGAAGGAATTAGCAAGTGTAAATCTTCTTGGAGAATAAATAAACATATATGCAGAATCAAAACTAATCTTTTTTATAATCTCAATTGTTTCAGAAAAATCGTCCTCTGATTCACCAGGAAAACCAACAATGATGTCCGTGGACAAGAATATGTCGTCAATCTTATTTCTAACCTTTTCGATGATTGAAATATAGCTACTTTTCGTATAGTTCCTTTTCATAAGTTTGAGTATTTTTGAACTTCCGGATTGAAGAGGAAGGTGAAGAAATTTTTCAATTTTAGGTTCATCCTTCATAATATCAATTGTTTCCAAAGGGAAATATGCAGGATGAGAGGTTAAAAACCCAATTCTCTCTATCCCTTTTATTCTAACTATTTTAGATAAGAGATAGGGGAGACGCTTTCCCGTATCGTTGAAATTGTTAACATTCTGCCCGAGAAGAATTACTCTCTTGTAACCTTTTTTACTGAGAATATTTACCTCATGGCAGATATCATCTATCGATCTGCTTTTTTCTTTTCCTCTTGTATATGGAACGACACAGTATGAACAAAAATTGTTACAACCTCTCATCACAGCAACGAATGCCTCAGGAAAATTTCCTCTCGCAGGTGGTGCATATTTTGAATAAATAAGAGATTCTTTAAAGTCGGTAAATATTCCATTTGTGTCCTTTGCACACGACGCAATTTCTTGAAAATTATCGGGTCCGAGTATAAAATCTATAAATGGCAATTTCTCCAGCAGACTATTCTTCATCTGCTGTGGAATGCATCCTGTAATTCCTATTCTGATTTGCGGATTTTTTTTCTTAAGAGGTTTGAGTGATTCTACCCTTGAAATTGCTCTGTTAACGGCGTGTTCCCTGACCGAACAGGTATTTATTATAATAATATCAGCCTGATCAATAGATTGTGCTCTGTGATATCCTTCTTTTTCAAGAATAGATGACATTAGTTGTGAATCATAACTATTCATCTGGCAACCATAGGTTATGATATAGAACTTAGCCTGTTTTTGGGCACTTTGGCTTTGCTCAGTGGAAACTATAGTTTTTGATTTTGTTGACATTTATGAATTTTCTCCTATTCATCTAACCTCTGTAGAATTTCTTACTACTTGCGAATAAGTATATATAACTTGTACGGTTATGTCAATGTTTTTTATTGCTTCATGAATCAACGAGACAGTTAATGAATCTTGAGGGGGAAATAAATAATTTTTCTTTGTGGCGGCGACAAAAATTTTAAAATTGGTATCTTTATTTTTTGAATAGGTAAAGGCAAACGCAAAAAGTCCGCTACTCAAAATGCTAAAGGCGGTTGAAGTCGGACGACTGAGGTTGCCGAGGGGCAGGAGGGGAAATTAAGTAGTAGCAAGCGAATACAATTTCCGCAATGCTTCAGTATAAAATCTCAGTATAAATTCTATGAAATTTCTATGACTGATTCTGTTTCCGTCCAAGTGTTTATTAAATCCAGAATCTCTTTAACCTGACATGGATAACCATTTAAATCTTTTTCGTTGTATTTAATAAAAACAGCACCAATCTTACCATGTTTATTAGCTTGATTTGCAGATATACCACTAATATTTTCGATCTCAGGATTAATCCTAACAATTTTACCAATGTTCTTATCAAGGGCTCTCTGAATAAAATCATTCTCTTTATACATTCTTAATTCAGACTTTTCTTTATCTGTCTTATTAGGTTCATCTTCTGCAAAGTTAATTGGATCTACGTCATGTATTACAATATAGGGTATTTTAAACTTATTAAGCACACGCATAAATATGTGTATATTAGTTTTTCCACCGCATTCAACAACACATATGTTGTTAGCTGATAGGTTATATTTCTTATCTTTCTCAGAGTATTTTGTTGCCCAAAATGGAATTATAAATTTTTCTGTATCTCCCTCTACTAAAATCACTTTTTTAGAAAAAAACATTTCATTCCGCGATAAATCAAAAAGACTTAGATACCGAAAGACTTTTTTTAACCTATTCTTCTCTTGCGGGGATTCAGCGGCAAATATATTCTCAACATATTGAAATGTATTTGTAGGACCATTTCCTTCGCGTCCGACAATTATGATATTTTTATACTCAAACATATCCACAAAGAAGTTGGAATGCGTACAGGCCAATATCTGATCTGTAGTTGATATGTTTTCTAAAACATCCATCATCTTTCTCTGTCCATTAGGATGCAAATATAATTCTGGTTCCTCAATCGCAAGAATAAAATTTTTAACCAATGCTTCTTGTTGTTCTTCCTCTACAGCAACCGTACTTATTGTTTTGGCATAAGCTCGGATATAAGCAAAAATTAATGCACGCTGGAGACCATGACCCTTAGAATCAATGGAAGTTGATAATGCATCGTCTAGGGTAATCTTTACATCCTTGAACAAATCAACAAGTTCAGGAGTCACGATTTCAATACCAACTTTTGTTCCCGGCATACTTTCGCTTAAAATGCTTGTAATAGTTCCTTCAAAATCCTTTATTTCTTGTAATCGTTCAGAGTCATCTCCTGTATCAGATCTATTTAAATATTTCTTCAATCCTACAAGTTGCGCTTTTACTTCTTCAAACTTTGGATTTTTCAAAACAATTCTATTCGTTAAGTCATTTAGCAGCTTGCCCAAAACAGTCTGTTGCGTTGTTTTAGATTCATCCTGTGCATCTTTTACGGCTGGAACAAGATAATATTTTGGCAGTAGATCTGCAAATACTTCCTTAAGCCCCGCTGGATTTTTAATCCAACCTGGATCACCAAACTCTACTTTTCCCTCCTCTATGAACTCTGCCACTCCCCCCTTGTATGAAGTTTGAGTTACTGTTCCCTTGTCAGTCTTGAAACAATCAGGTAATTCCTTTTCTTTGACAATCTTTGTAATTTCTCCTTTATATTCATCGAAACGTGATAGGTCAAAGTAAATCTCACGTGGTTTTGCCTGCCATCCGTAAAATATCATTTCGTACTTTTGAGATTGGTTATTATATTCGATTATTTTCTTAACACGAATTTCTTGGTTATATATCCAATGCTTTAAATATTTTTGATTTTTATCATATTCAGTTAATCTATTAAAAGTTAGAGTAATAGAAATTGACTTATTTTGATTTTTAAAATAGAAATACTCCTGATTTATTCCTCTGATTGAATCCTGATAGAACAATTCTTTCGCCCGGAGTATATTTGACTTACCAGCGTTATTTTCTCCTATAAGAATTGCCAGTGAATTAATATCGATCTCTGTGTGATCGATAGAACGAAATTTATCTATTTCGATTTTACATAATTTCATAACAACACCTCATACACATTAATTGATTTTATTTTATTCTTCTTCATTATTTGCAGAAGGCAATTCTAACATTTTTAAAACTGGTAAAGATGGGCCAGCAATACCTTCAATATCACCATGCATACCACCAATACTTTTTATTACTTTATCTATTTGTTTCTCTCTTTTAGACCATATTTTTTCCATTGCTCTTTTTTCTGAATCCAAATCTTTCTTTAAAGCTATAAACCCTTCAAGAATTGCCTCCAAACGATTTCGAAATTCTGGTCCAGTTAAATAATTGTAAAGAATTTCCATTTTTTCTGTTTTGCCATCCTGAAAAGATTTTTCTCTGGCCACTTCAAGTACCATAAATCGTAGTGCTCTTGATAGATCTAAAGCTAAAAGAATGCTAACTACCCAAACACCATTTATATGACTGAATTGAGTAACTCCATCCGGAAGAGTTTCTGTAACTATAACAACCAGATGGGCTTTAGCTTCTCGCTGATCATCTTTTGCTTTCTGTATCCAGGTATCACTCCAGTTTTTTGTACGCTTAGATTCCCAAAGAACCTTTCCGCAAATCTTACCAGATTGCGTTTTCACAACCTGTACAGCATCGGCTCCTTTTATTCCTTTAGGCACAGGTTCTATATCATCAATAGGAAATTCTTGCCTTAGCATCTCTTCAATCTGAAGCTCCAAAACCTCACCTTGTGTCTGCTGTGACCCTTGCTCTGCTTTTCGCTTTAATTCATCAATTTGCCTACGCATATCAGCCATCTGCTTTTCTTTTTCAGCATCCTTCAAGCGGTGTTTATCGTCATAATCGGTAAGTGCCTTATCAATTATCTTTTGTCTTTCAGAATCTAATTGTCTAGCAACCTCAAGCTCCAATGTCCGTTCTTTTTTCTCTAATAGTCGTTGCCGTTTACGTAAATTTAATTCAACATCCTGACTTTCTTTTATTTTTTTATCTTTCTCAATTATTCGTTCCTTCAGATCGCTAATCTCTAAACCGAAAGCCTCTACTACCTTTTTCTTAGCATTACTCTCGATTTGTTTTTTCTCTTCTGCAAACTGCTCACCGAGCTCTTTTTCTTTTAATTCGATATTTTTTTGAGATTGTTCCTTTAAGTCTTTGATTTGCTTTTCATATTTTTTAGCAACTGTAATTTCTATTTCATGAGATATTGCTTGTGAAATCTGAAATTCAGCACCGCATTCTGGGCATTTTATAAATTCATTTGCCATGTTCACACCCCCAAACCTTTGTAGTCAGGATTTCGATTTTTTTTTCAAAGATCTATTTTTTTTACTTTACATAATTAATTATTTTATATTTAGCTTTTTCATTTCTGAATTAATCCAATTCTGGGCTTGTTTTTCATCTTTCTCAATTGCTATTTCAACACCGCGTTTCGCAATATTGAGCAACTCATTTGACAAGGTTTTTGCTTTATACATTTCTGTAATTTTAATTTTTATTTCATTTTGAATCTTATCTGCAATTTTCGGGATAATCAACTTTGCAAACTCATCCTTGCTTATTGCTGTTAAGATTGTACCAGAACATCCTTTCTTAAGCTGTAATTGACCAGCTTTCGATTTAAGAAAAACAAGCGATGTCTCAGAATTGATGTTTTCTGAATTAACCACATAAAAGCCTGTCGAGCATAAGGCATTGTCCAATAACTCGGTTATCAAAGCAATGCTCGACAAAGAACCTCCAATGGATGAAACAATTACGTCATCCCTATTTATCTTGCGTCTTGCTCGTGTCGGCAACTCGTTGCCTAACGCCTCAGTAAATCCAGTTATATTCCCATTGACAGAAATATTCGCAAGTTCGATATATTTGTAAGAAACTTCATCCTTAGGGATAAAATTTCTGTCTTTAATTTTAACCAGATCGCCCAAAGAGCCATAGCCGTTTTTGTACTTAACAAGCTCTTTTATTATCTCCTCATACATCGGCTGGAAGTATTCGGCGTCAATGCGTAAGGCTGATTGCGTGTCGGAGTATTTCTTCACAAACGAAAGCCGGTGTTTCTGTTTCTAGTTTAAAAGCTCAAGCTCGGATAAAAGTATATGCTCGGCTTGGGAGTAGAGATAATTTGCATGGTCAATTGTGTTATGCGATTTTATTCCTATTTTCTCTATTAATCTCTGAAAATCTAAAGAAAGCAAAGGTATTAAGTACTCTCTTATCCTCTTATAATCTAATGCTGGTCTTGTAATTCCAACAATAAATTTATCTGATTGTTTTTTTCCATAAGACGAATTTAAAAATGTTGAAATAAAATATGGTAAAAATCTGCTCGTATCTAATTCTATTTTTACAGAATGCTGATTAATATTTGCTCCTTCATACTTTTTAATTACAACAGCAGATTTGCCATATGAGATTCCTGTGATAGTAAGCAAAACATCATTCTCTTTCAGTTTACTTCTTTTCAATAAGTCATGGTCTGCTTCTGTAATATAAACGATGTCATCATCATTAAAATAATTATTCATTATATTCTGGACTCTCAAGAAAGGAATTCCAGTTTCAGGATAATTCGCACCCAGTGGTGTAGCACCTCCGGAAATATATTTAATAATTTTTCCGAATTTAATATGTCCGTTTTCATATTTTTTAATAATCAATTGATTGCTCAAATATTCCGGATGATAAAACTCAGCATCAAATCGAAACGATAACTCATCAATATCTTGATAATTCACTATAGAATATTTCATTTTCTCACTTCCAAAAACTTAATTTCTCTTTTTTCGCCCAATCAATAAAGGCTTCGGCAATGCCGTCTTCAAGCTCGCCATTGTGATTGTGTAAATCATGATCCACAATCAAATGACCGAATTTATCCAACTTAGGTTTACCATTGCTATTTTTAACATAAATATAATCGCCTGAATTATTCTTGCCCGCTTTCTCTGATACGCAAAAAAATATCGGGTAATCTTCCTTCTTGGGACACAACTTATCATCCCATTTCTGAACGAATAATACGCTTGTCTTTGTGCCGGTATGAGGCTTAAAGGTGTTGTTGTGCAAGCCCACAACTGCAATGATTCTCGCTTTATCGGCAATATATTCCCGAATGTCTTTATCCGAGGTATTGTTGAACCTTCCTTGAGGTAAAACAATCGCCATACGTCCTCCAGGTTTGATAAAATCAAGGTTGCGTTCGATAAAAAGAATATCACGACCGACTTTTGATTTGGGTTTGTTTTTTTTATTATAGCCAAGTTCGTATTTATGTATAATGCGTGATTCTTTTATATCGCCGGCAAAGGGCGGATTTGCCATCAAAATATCAAATAGAAAATCCTTATTCCCTTCCTTATCTTTTTTTAGTTGGTTTAACCGTTTATACCCTCCGCCATAAGTTTCGATCCAATTTGGATTTTTCGTTGTTTCGTTCCAGCGGTCATAATCAAGAGTGTTTAAGTGTAAAACGTTCGTTTCGCCATCACCGGCAATGAGGTTTAAAGTGCGTGCCACACGCACGACTTTCTCGTCAAAATCGATACCGAACACTTTCAAAACATCTTCCTTTTCTTCGGCAGATATCTCCTTATTTTCAAACAAATGACCTGTTAAATAAAAAATTGTATGAACCGTAAACCCGCAGGACCCGGCAGCAGTATCGATCATATATTCGCCATTTTTGGGATTAAGCATTTTAACGCACATATCGATTATATGACGAGGCGTAAAATATTGTCCTTTTTCACCTTTCGAAGATTTGCTGACCAGATATTCGAATGCTTCATCGATAACCTGTAAATTGGAATTGAAAAGCTTTACGTCTTGAAGGCTCGATATACATATAGAAAGATGAGACGGTGAAAGGTCGATTTTACTTTCATCGGGAAACACACCTGTCCATTTCCTTTTTGCTTCATCGAATAGCTTCTGTATTTTCTTTTTTAATTCACCTTCCGACTGACCGGTATTTCTGAATTCCAGCATTCTGAAAGATGAATCATCCACCTCTTGAATGGCTTTTTTAATTTCATCGAATGAATTGTCTTTTGCCTTGCCATATTTAGCTTTTGTTTCGGCAATCATAGGATAATTTTTGTCTTTCAAAAAATAATTAATAACCACTCTATCCTGCTGGCTTTTGTGTTCATCATATAATTTGGTGAATATCAATTTAAAAACTTCTTCGAACACATCGACTCCAGCATTGGCAAGAACCTCATCCTCCATATCCTGAATAATTGTTTTGAGGGATTTACCCTCCGAAGGAATTTTATCTTTGATAATTAGGTCTTTGATCGTATATCGCTCTTTTAGGATATCTGCAAGAGTCTGGCTGGCATTTGGAATATCGGTTATATCCTCGAAAAAATTAGGGTCTTTTCGATTATAATGGGAAATCTGACCTCCGTTCGTCCATACGGCTATGGGCGCACCAGTAGCATTACAATAACTCTTGAGCTGTTCCTTGCCGTCTTTTAGCTTGGGTTTTT
>JAGMEZ010000334.1 GCA_023127905.1 Caldifarciminota bacterium | reverse complement strand
TTCCGCTGGCTGATCAGCGCCATACCAGTCATCTTCTTTGAACTCGGTTTCAAGATGTCCGCCTTTGAAGACAATTTCCGGACCAAAGTTAGTTATAACAAATGCAAGCCTGAAGTTTTTAATAAATGTTGGTCTATAAATCGTTCCAAAGTCAAGAGCGACACCATTTGCTGACATATTCCAGATGTTTTCCTGAATCCATTTTAAATTTACCCCGAAAGCAAACATATCAGTGAGGTTTCTTGAGTAACTAATAGTTGCAGCTATGTCGCTTGCACCAAACATCTCTCCTGTTCCATTGGGTTCATATACAGTGGTTACTTCCATCTCATCCATTGTGAGCAATGTAAGTCCAAAGCCAATATTTCCAAGCATTCCCATTGGTTTTACATATGAGAAGAAGTTGGTTCTCATATCGGCAGCCCATTCTACATCACTCACACAGAGTTCATTCCTATTTATCAGAGCAGCAGCAGCAGGATTCCAGTAGAGTGCAGAGGCATCGTCAACAACGGCAGTGAATGCACCAGCCATTGCCGGACCCCTTGCACCAACACCAATCTTTAAGAATTGGGCACCTGCCGTTCCAAGTTTGGAAAAAGCTGCGTAAGATAAGGATGCGATAAGAAGAGCTAGAACCACAAGCAATGTGATTCTTTTTATCATTTCTACCTCCATTCTGAAATATTTCATTATCTTATCAGAGCAAACTTACCTGTTTTAGTTTCTCCGCTGGGTGTCTCTATATGATAAATGTAGATACCACTTGCCGGTCTCTGATTGTTACTTGTTAGAACATCCCATCTTTCGCTTCCACCCTGGATTGCGCTTGATGCGGAAGCTTCAACCTGATGTTCTATTGTCTGGATTAAATTACCTGCAAGTGTATATATCCTTATCGTACATTCTGATGGCAGATTGGTGAATATCAGTACTGGATAATCCCTGCTGACTTCCCACGGATTCCTGACAATGTATGGGTTAGGAACTACCCTGATATTGTCAAGTACTATATTTCCGATTGTAAACGGTGAGGAGTTGATTGTAAAGTTATTCCCCTCTGTGGGAACTACTTCTCCTGAGTTGTATACTTTCCATACCTCATCAGTTACAGGATGGTTGCTCCAGTTCATCGGATAGGCTTCGCTTCCGAAGAAGTTGAAATAGTATTTCACACCGCAGATATAGAAGTACGTTCTGGATGAGAGATTATCTGAATATAAATACTGGGAGTTTATATCGGGATTTGAGAAACTGATGGGTCCGAAACTCCAGTTATCACCCCAGGTTTCACCGAATGGTACCTGAACGTTGTTTGTAATATCCCAGACTGTTGCAGTAATGTAGTTTGTATCTAATGTTCTCCATCGGATTTCATAGTTAGCTCCTCCTCTAAATGCCCACTTGTTCATAATACCTGAAACAAGGAGATTGTCTGTGTAAGGAACACCAGCATCTGTTGTTACTTCAATAGAGTCGGCAGTCATAAGGATATCTAAAGAAGATACGAAGGAAGTGTCGTATATTGTTTCAGTATCAGCAATTGTTGTCTGGGTATAAACGGTTGAATAGGTTGAGTCAGCGAAATGGATGGAGATAGCTCCAGAGTACTCGATTCCATCGAATAATGGAGATATAAAGTCACCTGTGCAGTTTATTGCATATACGGAATCGTACTGTGTTGTTGTGGTAATTGTATCACCGGATGTATCAACAGTTGAAGTCATAGTGCTTGATACGAAAGTATCTGCTAATGCAACAAAGGCATCTATGTCTGAAAGTATTGCAACTGTGTCTTCAGCCTGGTTGTAAACATAGTAGTTATAAACGGGCATATCATCTGTACCCTCTTTCATCGTCTGCCACTCAATGTTGTATGAATCGCCAGTTACCATTATACCACCTTTTGGGGTTGCACTGGCAGTGATGGCATTGGATGCACCAGCTGATTGTGTAACGTTTGCAGTCGCAGCAGTTAACACATTACCAAAATCCGACCTTGGAACAACAAGCTTTTCAGCCTTTCCGCTTTCTAATGAGATAAATACGCTATCTCCGAGTTCCCCGGAAGTATTGTAGTCGAAAGCCGTTACACCATAGTAATACTCAAAACCGTTATAGACGCCAACAGAATCGACGAATGTATACTGAAGACCTTCATCTGCGCCGTTTTCCGTTCCGTCAGGGAGGAGCTTGATTCCATTCTTTTTATCGAATTCGGCAAGTTCTTCCCAATCCCCTGTTTTACCAACTTTTCTCCAGACCCTGTATCCCTCGACGTCATATTGTCTGTAAATTGTGTCGCCTGCTGCCTGCATTGCAAGATAGTATCTGTCGGGTGTACTTTCTGCAGTGTTATCCCAGCAGACAGTCACTCTCTGGTCACCTGGTATAAGGGAGGTAACCGTTGGGGGAGGTGAAGGTGGTCCTGGTGATGCCCAATCGAGGTCATATAGTTGTTTCGCTGCATCACTTTGGTTTTGCAAGAATAGAAGTCCGCCTGTGTCGCCGTTTGAAAAAATTAATACCATGATAATGGTGTCTGATTCGCCGGGTGCAAGCTTGAATGGACCTGCTGACATGGCAAGCCTTTTATCTGAAGGAGCGGTGTCAATACTATCACCAAATGGGTTATAGACAGGTGGGGTAACGGTAAAGTCATATCCTGACATAACAAGGTAACGGTCGTAGTCATTTCTTACATCGATATCTCTTGTGAACTTCTTAAATGAAGTCAGGGGGATACGTTCTCCAGGAAGTATTACTGTATCCGGATTTGCTGGATCCTGACCTACCTTAACGGTATCGTCTGCTATTGGACCCTGGAGAAAGCGCCATCCAACATAGTATGGCGGTAGTGCATCCCATCCTGCTTCAGGAACTGTTGTATAGTTATACCCTAGGCTTCTTCCTTTATCGAATCCTACGAGGTCATCATCTGCATTACCAACATCAGGGTCGGTTCCTAAACCAACGTACATGTCTATGATAGTATCTGTTCCTGAATTTGTGATGATATATTCGAGGAAAAGCATATTCTCAAGCAGTTTCTGTGTCCAGGCAAATGTATGTCTGGTAACAGTTAATGGTATTGTGATATAAGGTGCTTCAGTTTGTCTGGTTGGTTCATGGCTGTTGAAAAGACACCAGGAATCCTGATCACCAAGAACTGTTGGGTCGCCTAAACTGTCTACGAGTGGCCAAACATCAAAATCTTCTGGAACTGAACTAACGTAAAGTCTGTCCTCAGGATGACTCTGGGGGTTCGATAGATGATCCTGATTGTGTTCCTGGGGACCTGGCATGAATTCATCTCCAGCTCCAACTGTATTATAGCCATTTACAACAACGGAATCGGTTCCCAGAACGCCGGCTACCCAGAGACCTGCTCCATAGATATATGCATTCGCACTACCTTTAGGCCACCAACTTCCTGAAGTACCAGCAGGGTTCTGTCCATATGCTCCGTAATTGTTAATGTAGGTTTCGACCTGGTTGATTTCAAGTTTCTCTAGTTCGTGTGTCCTCGATCCAGAATTATCTTTCTTGTATGAAAAACCACTTGTTGAAAATAATAGAAGAAGGGAGAACGAGAGCAACACAATCAAGAGAAATTTCCCAGTTTTTGGGCTCATCATTTTGCCTCCGTTTTTAAGTTTGAATTTTAAGATTAAAAGCCAACACTAACTCCAACTCGTATCTTTCTCGGTTCTCCATACAGGTACGGATCGTTAAGAAAGTCTTGATACGCCATTTTGTAAGAATCATACCATTCCTGTTTTGAAATTTGACCATCATTATCAAGATCCCTTCTTTCATCATATCCCGTGAATTCATCCGGTGATGTTGGTGGTACTACAAATTCAGCTGCACCAGATGGCCATGTTGAAGAGATGTATCCATCGAAGGTTGTCAGTTTCATATTGTCATCTGTCTTTCCCGTTTCCGGATAGACATTCTGGATGTTTTTCACGTTAAGGATGTTTGTAATTTCTGCGAAAAGTGCGTAGGTCAAATTCAACAGTTTAAAGTCCTTTCTTATCTTCAGGTCTGTCGTCCAGGTCCAGGGCATTCTTTCAGCGTTCACCTCGCCAACTATCAATTGGGAAGTATTTCTCCTGGTGTATGGGAGTCCACTTGCAACGCTTGTTAGTGTATTGATGTTAAGATTATGGAGAGGATATATGGTTCCTATTTGAGGACCTGATTTATCAGGCATCCTGAAGTTTAATTCTGCTGATAAAAGATGTCTCTGGTCAAATTCAAGAGGATAGTCTGCTTTTGGCATTGGAACAGCCTTGCCTGTAACAGGATCGACTGGTGTATTTGCAATATAGTCATAGTAGGCTTGAAGCTCGTAGGAACCAGTTCCTTTTGCCTGGGAGATTGTGTATGCTAATTCACCTGATACGTATTGTGTTGCTCTCTTTGTAAATGTAAATTCTGCACCTCTTACATTACCATAATCTTCTGTGACGAATTGGGTATATGTTCTGGGTAGTGATGGAACAAAACGGACAGCAATCAGGTCATAGAGATCCTTATAGTAGACATTGACAAAAAGTGCAGCATCGGGTGCGAGTTCGTGAGCAATTCCAATTTCATATGATGTTGTTTGCTGAGCACTTAAATCTGGATTTCCAACCCTTGTCCAACCACCTCTTGCGGTTGCAAGATCGGTCTTTATGTTATCATATAACCTTATCAATCTAGGAATCTGGAAGAACTGTCCATATGAGACATGAAGCACTGTTCGTTCGGTAACTGGGAATGAAACACCGAGTCTGGGGCTAATTTTATACTTAGGATTAGAAGACTCCTTACCCAATCCAGTATTTGTTGGGTCTATGTATTTGTCTGCTTTTGTATCAAGATAATCACCCCGGATGCCTATATTAACGATGAACCCAGGATACTCAATCTTATCCTGAACGTAAAGCGCTGCCTGTACTGGATTGAATTCATAATCGTCGAAATAGAGACATTGTTCAAGGTCTTGTTGTGCCATTGCACTGTCGCTTGTAGCAATATATCCACCGTAGTGTCGAGCTGCAGTATGTTTTGTTCCCTCGAATCCTGCTTTTAATTGGTGGTTTTCTGTTAACTGGCTTGTTATATCGAATTTCCCACTAATATATGAGGAAATCCTTTCAAGCCAGCTTCCACTTCCACCGTATCCAAAGGCAAAATTGTTACCTGATTGTCCCGGAACACCCCATGGATAGTAGTAGTTTCCGTTCTCGTCCTTTCCATAGAAATCGAGAGAATCAAATTGGTCACCTCTTGGTCCTGTTGACTCATCGATATTGTAATACCACCAGTCGAGGAATTCGAGATCTTCCCAGGGTTTGAGGTCTGCAATTTTCTGTAATGAATCTCTTGTTCCGTTCCACCGATGGGTGTCGAAATAGGCAAGGTTCACTGTATAGAAGGTGGATTTGTTAAGCACATGGTTAAATGCAAAGTGAATCTGCTGTGCCTTTCTCAGGTCTGCATTTCTCTCGAATGCAGGTTTGTATTTATCATCCTGTTCACTCCACTGTGATTCTCCTGGTAATCCCCATGCATTGCAATACTCTCCGTATTGTGTTCGGGTCATAAAACCACTTAGCGTAACTTTCATTGTCGATGTTATCTGATATGCGATTTTTCCATTTATGGAGTAGTAATCCCTGTCTGAGTTAGATAGGGGGAAATAATAGGAATTTTCGTATTCTCTTGTAGTAAGCTCTGATGAGACGAAATAGGATAGTCCTTTCAAACCAGGAACAGGTCCACCAATATTTAATTCTCCGCTGTGGAAACCTTCGTAAAGGGCACCACCCTCAGGACCGACTTCATACTCTTTGTTTGACTTGACGGTGTATTTATCATCAGTCTTGAATAGATAGTCAGTTGTATATCTCACGAAACCTTCTTGTTTTCGACCTTCCTTGGTTACGAGATTAATAATTCCACTCATTGCCTGTCCGTATTCTGCATTGAAACCACCTGTCTGGACGACTACTTCTTTAATTGCATTCATATTTACCTGAGTTCCTGCCTGTCCAGTGAGCGCATCATTGATTGACATTCCATCAACCATATAGACGATTTCATCGGATCTTCCACCTCGGATGTGAAGCCCACCGGATAGTGTACTTGCACCACCCTCAGAAAATAAAACACCCGACTGCTGTGAAATGATGTCGTTGTAGTTATGAGCCATTCTATTTTCCATATCTTCTGTTGTGATGAAATGGGTGGTTGATGTTACGTCTGGTTGAATCATTGGTTTCTTTGCAATAACTGTGACACCTGCAACCTTTACGACTGTTTGTTCGAGTTCAAAATTGACAGTAGTCGTAAAATCCTGAATCACTCTTACTCCCGTTTTTGTAACAGGTTTATATCCAATCATTGTTGCAGTCAGTGAGTATTCGCCAACAGGAACATTGATTACAAAGTATTTTCCACTTACATTTGCAGCACCTCCCATTGGTGTTCCTGTAATAACGACATTCACACCTGGGAGTGGATCTCCTGTATTGGCATCAATAATCCTTCCCATGATTTTGCCTGTAATACCGGCAAAAGAAGCCGAGATGGTAAACATGAGCAGGAGAGTGATCAAGAAAGGTATCTTGATACATCTTCTTGCTTCGTTCTTCATTGCGCACTCCTTTCAAAAATTTCTCTCTTCATTATCTCACTATCAAAAGTTTCTTTGTTGCTCTGAAATTTCCCGCGCTGAGATTGTAGAAATAAACACCCGCAGCAACTTGTCTGTTATTCTTATTAAAACCATCCCAGACAACAGTTTTGTATCCAGGTTCTTCAGTGCCATTAATTAGTGTTCTAATTAACTGTCCAGCTGCGTTATATATCTTCAACGTTACGTGTGTCTGTTTTGGAATTGAATATTGGATGTTTGTGCGTCCCTTAGTTGGGTTTGGGAAATTATTGCTAAGAGCAAAAACCCTGGGAATCGAGTTTGCATCATCAGATGAGAATTTAAATTTTGTTCCAAACCAGGTAAGGGAATTTCCTAAGACCTGAATTTGAACTGATTTGGGTAGTGAGACATACATAAACGGCAAAAAGATAACTTTATTGGTTGCATCTGACCACTTGACTCCACGAACGGTTGCGCCTGCAGCATCGGTAAATATGCTATCTGCGGTGGGCAGTATACCAACCTCATCGTTCCAGTTTGTCAGAGGAAATGTCATTTCAGCAACAATTCCGTTTGATACTGGATCTCCAGAAACACCATACACTGAGTCATAGCAAATGTCATTATATATATGGTTTACCTGTAAGACATCGTACGGGAATTCACCGGGTACATAATCGACATTTGCCCAGCCATCCCACAGTCCAAGGATTTCATCGGAGTTGAAGAAGATGTTTCCACCATTAAGCATATAATCGTACAGGACATTTCCAGAGCTTTCTTTTGTGAGTATTGACCCGTATCCCCAGTCTCCATTCCAGACAACCGCATTGTAAAATGCGAGGACTGTCGCATCAGGGACACCATAAACTGCCGGGTCATAAACATCGTAACCGCCTGGAATATTGAGTGAATCAAGGACATCCTGGTAGTCAAGAACTGGGTCATATGATTCGTTTACATAGAGGACATTTCCCGTGGCAAGAAAGTACCAGAACTCGTGCGATGCAGTAGTAGAAACATTTCCATCTGAATCCTTTGCTTCAGCGTAGTATATAATGTCGGTTAATACTGAATATGCAGGAATGTCTGCAGAATAGATTGCTGTATCTCCTTTTGTTGAAGTCATCGTGATTGTGTCCATAACTCCATTTGCGGAAACAATCAAGTTTACATATTCTAATGAGTCTGTATAGTTAATAACAGTGGCGCTAACTGGATACGGACCAGCTGTTACTGTTGTTTGGTATTGGGTAGAAAGATCACGGACAATTGGACCAGGGGCAAACCAATCAAGTATTCGTTCTATTAATTGTTGCTGCTGCTCTATCTCAGGGGCCCCTACATTTGTGTAATCTGCTATGTAGGCGAACGGGAAATAGAGCCAGACAACTTTATAAACACCCGGCTGTTCGAATTTGAATGCGCTGCAGTTTCCCCATTCATCGTAAAGTATACCTTTCCATTGTGAAGTATCCGGATCTTCAACGAATCTTCCGTTATAATTGTATAATGGACCAGCCCAGTAATATGGTGCTGAGGTGATAGGCCAATCTTCGTTGAAGATACCACAAATATCATCACCTGTTCTACCAAAGTAGACAGAGATGGAATCAGATGCAAAATCGTCCGTTCCTCCTCGAATACCAAAATAGTTGCGAAGGAAATCACCAGGTTCAGTTGTATAGACACCCCAGGAGTATTCAAATTCACCCGCAGGTATATCCATACCAGAGACTAACAAGTTGCCTCCTCCATCAAGGTAATCCTCGACGAGAGACTGCGCATTGTAAAAGGTCCTACCTGAATATTCCCAGGAGTTCCAGATGATTACGTTGTAACCTGCACCCATGACTGAGGCATCTGGCTCACCGTCCGTTGGAATGTCCCACCAGTCTGCCTGGGGAATAACGTCACTGATAACATCGTATGAAAAACCTCCACCGTAGTAATCATCATTTACGAAAAGAACATCACCAGATTTCGCTTTAACGGTATAGGATACAGGGGACATAGCTGGCAGGTTTTGCAAACCTTGCATATCAAAGCATGTGACGTAGTATTCCATAGTCTGCCCGGCATTTAGTCCGGGGAGAATTGTCTTCCAAACACCACCTGATGGGTCACCAGAGATAAGTATCATAGAAAGACTGTCATCTGCACCACCATCGATGCTGTAAAATAGCCAGGCTTCAGTAACTCCTGTTGAATCGAGTGGAATGCCAAGGTCTGAAAGGGTTACTGTTACTTCCCTTCCAGTAGTCATATATGTATTTGCCAGTTCGTCATATGAATCGATCGATGGGGGTGGATTCTCATACATTCTTACGAGAGCCCTGATATAGACATGGTGCC
>JAGMEZ010000333.1 GCA_023127905.1 Caldifarciminota bacterium | reverse complement strand
ACGAATACTTCGTTGTAAACGAACGGCTTCGCCTGTAAACAAATGCTATCGCTGTGAAACGAACGCATACGCTGTAAAACGAATACTTCGTTGTAAACTAACCCCGTAAACTCACTCCGTTCGCACGGGGCAGGCGCCCTTTGGCTGTAAAACTAACGCGTTGCTGTAAAAAACCGCAACGACACCGTCGTTGCACTCCAGAAACACCGCAAAAACACCGTTTTTGCACTCCAGAAAACACCATAACGCGGGACAGAAGCTTCGCAGGACAAACATTCTCCTACGTTAAAAGCTTCGGAAGGTTTACCATCCTGGGTCACAAAAAAAATGCCTTTTCAAAAATTTCTTGACAAGGAAAGAATTTTAATGTATTTTTGTGTAGCAGAATGCTCAATTAGAAAGGAGGGATAAGAAACAATGTTAAAAAATTATCCAAAAGAAGTTATTTTAAAAAGCGGAGAAAAAGTTATTCTCCGTCCTATGGTCAAAGAAGATGAGAAGAAATTGCTTGAATTCTTTTTAAGACTCCCTGAAGAGGATAGGCTATTCTTAAAAGATGATGTCACAGATCCTAAAGTTATAAAATCATGGGCTGAAAATCTTAATTATGAGCATGTGATTCCAATATTAGCAGAGATTGGTGATAGGATTATAGGTGATGCTACATTACATCGAAGAAGTACTGATCGACCGCATAAAACAGGAGAGATTCGTATTGTTACAGATAAGGACTTTCGTCGTCATGGATTAGGAACAATGTTAGCTAAGGAGATCTATTATCTGGCTCTAAGTTTGAAATTTAGTAAACTTATTGCAGAAGTAATTGAAGACCAACATACAGTGCTAAAAGCATGTGAATCTCTTGGCTTTCGACATGAAACTATTCTAAAGAATCAAGCAATTGACCTTAAAGGCAAAAAACATAATTTAATTGTCATGACAGAAGATGTCGATGCTTTATGGAAATCTATTGAGGATCTTATACACAAGGACACTGCACATTATTCGAGAGGATAAGTAATTATTCAGTAAACAAATAAAAAAGGATAGTGCTTCGACATTGCTCAGCACGGTATGAGTCCTTTCAGGACGGTTGCGGTTCTTCGCGGAATTTACCCTCGAGGGAAGCGAAGGACTCAGAACGGTATGAGCTCTTCGACAAGCTCAGAACGGAGATTGGTCTCTTTGAGACGGGGAACTAATAGTATGGAGTACGGAGTAAGAAGTAAGGAGAAGAAATAAGAACAGGAGACTATCAAGTTACAAGTAGCAAGTTTCAAGTAATGATATGGAAGAATAATTGTGTATTGATAGTATATTAGTAGTTATTCATAGTTATTTATCGATAGAGATTAAATTGCAGGTGAATTGATTATTAATTAGTCTCGATAAAATATTCTTCGAATATCATCCCTTTGAATAACTGTAATTCTACGAGGCAGGCGGGATAAATTTGATTGGTTTGATTGGTTGTAAATAAATGCTAAAGCTGTAAACAAACCCCGTAAACTCACCACGTAAAGGTGCTGAGCACCCACGTGGCAGGCACCCGTATAACCACGTTATAATAGAAAGCCATATGTTCCGTGGTAGAAGACGGGGCAGGTGCCCTTCGGCTGTGAAACTAAAATGAGATTGCTTCCATTGCGAATATGAAAGACAACTCGCAATGACAAACAATGGGCAGACACCCCGTAAAAATCTGCGATTAACGGGGCAGGCATGGGTCTGCCCCTACACATTAACATCAACACCGCAAAAACACCGTTTTTGCACTCCATAAAACACCATAACGCGGGACAGAAACTTCGAAGAAGAAGCACTAAAAATCTGGAAACAAATTGCAGGGTTGGAGGAATGTCGAGAAGAACTTGAAAATTAATATGCGAAAGCAGTTATTTTTCATGAAAGAAAGGAATAGAGATGAGTAAAGCTGGATATTGCATGATTATGTGCATTCTGTACATAGTTATCACTGGGTGTGCGACTGTCCAGAAAAGCCATTATGAGAAAGCTAATGAATTAGTCCTCAAAAAGCAGATAGAGTTGGCAATAGAAGAACATAAAGAGGCGATTGCGGAGGATTCAATGGATATCCGACCCCATTTTGATCTTGCTTACATTTACTGTGAAAAGGAGATGTGGGAAGAAGCCATCCCTCTACTTGAGCGAGTTGCAAAACTGGAATCAAATTACAGGACAGCCAATATGCTTATTGCTAAGGCTTATGCAAAGACCGAGCGATTACAGGATCTCGGTCTTCAAGCATTTCCGCAAGGAGTTGATACAACTAATCCAAACCTACTCTATGTTGTTGGTGTGGAATTTTATAACAAGGGTTTCTTTGAAAGAGCTTGTAAATACCTTGAACGCGTAACAAAGGATGAAAGATATTATACACTATATCCTCTTATTGCACAATTTTACTGTTCTGAACAGAAATATTCTAAGGCAATAAAAACACTAAGGAAGTATCTTGAAAAAAAGGAAAATGTTTATGAGCGCTTACGTCTTTCAATGATATATAAAGAAGTTGGCAGTATTCATAAGGCAGAAGATGAGTTTAACAAGGTTATTGCTCTTACTGACACATTTTATCAAGGCAAAGCCATACGAACGAATCACTATTGGAAGGGAATGGCTCTTTATATGTGGGGAAAGTACTCAGAAGCAATCAAAGAATGGGAAACTTACAGGCGAAAATATCCCAAGTATGTCATTGCATATCATAATTTGTGTACACTATATCTAACAATGGACTGTTGCAGTGAGTTTATAAAAGAGTATGTAGAAGCAAAAAAACAATTTTCTGAAGATCCTATTGTGTATATTGACGAAGGCTTCATGGAAATAGGAGTGGAGAATTATAATGATGCCCTCACAAAGTTTAAACTTGCGCTGGATAAATGGCCAAGTTCTGGAGTTTGCAATGGATATATGGCATATACACTTGAAAAGTTAGGACGCTATGAAGAAGCTAAACAACACTGGAATTTGTGCATCCTAAGGGTTCCAGGTGGAGTAAACTTACAAGATGTTCGGGCATTCATTGAAAAAATGGTTAATAATGCTGTCGATTGTACTAAAACTTCTGAAAATGAATAAAAAGGGGGCAGGCACCCCGCTGTGAAACGAACGCATACGCTGTAATAACACCGCAAAAACACCGTTTTTGCACTCCAAAATA
>JAGMEZ010000332.1 GCA_023127905.1 Caldifarciminota bacterium | reverse complement strand
GAATACCCATACATCCCTCCTTTATCTAAAATCCAGTTACGTCCTCTTTCCTATCTCCCCTTTTTCAAAGGGGGAGGATAGAGTTTGTGTCATATCTTATACTCTATGATATTTTAAATCAAGAGTTTTTTCTTTATCTTTCTGTTTAGTCCCGAGTTCTTTTATTAATTTTGCTTCTTTTACCTTGATTTTCTGAGAAACTTGCCTACTCTGCCAGAAGTTCTTCCTATATCAAGACGGATCACATAGAGACAGGGTACCAGGACCAGGGTAAGCGGCGTTGCGAACAGAAGACCATAACCAAGGGCTAATGCAGCAGGAGCCATGAATGGATCTGTTCCTCCAAGACCATAGGCAAGAGGTATAAGCCCTGCAACTGTCGTAAATGTTGTTAGAATGACTGCACGCATTCTATTGGCAGTTCCCTGTGCAACAACGTTTAAGACATTTCCATTTGGGTTTTTCAGTCTGAGCCTATTAATATGGCTGACTAAAACCAGAGAGTCATTGACTACAACACCAGCTAAACCGATAACACCCAGCATCCCTACAAAACTCATTGGCTCTCCATGAAGCGCAAATACAATAATCACACCTACAATACCAAAGGGTATGGCAATCATCACAAGGAAAGGTTGGGAAAAGGAATTGAATAAGAGAACCAAAACAAAATAGATAGCTATTGCTGCTATCACAAAAGTTTTCATTAGATTAGCCATCGATTCCTCAGTCTCCATGACTTCTCCACCCAAAATGAACCGAGTGCCCGGGTAATCTCTATCCAAATCAAAATGGTCGAACACCATATTAGTTACTTCTAATGATGTTATAATACTTTGATCAACATCAGCCTCAATCGTAACGGTCCGTTCTCCTTTGTAATGGCGAAAATCTGCAGGACCAGGACCTATCTCGAGTCTGGCAACTTCCTTTAGAGGAATGAGACGTCCCTGACGGTTTGGAATAGGTAATTCCCGTATATAATCCAATCGCTTCCTTGCCCTCTCCTCAAACAATACTCGAAAATCAACGTCCTCATCCCCGTACCGTACGCTTGTCACCACCTCACCATCATAGGCTATTCGTACGTTTTGAGCAATATCCGCAACAGTTAATCCCATTCTGGCAAGCTTATCATAGTTGATTTTGATCTCAACCTGATCCTTTCCTAACTTATCATCCCTCTGGATGTCCTTGACACCATCAACGTTTTTTAGGAACGCCACAAGTGTATCTGCAACTTTCCTCCTATAATCATCATTAGAACCAACAATTTGTATACTTATCGGTCTGCCTACCGGTGGTCCACCGGTTTCAATCATGTATGTGATACTTTCAAAACCATCAAATTTATCCGTTTGTTGACGTAGGTCTTCGACAATTTCATCAGCAGTACGTTCACGGCTGGTGTACGGAGTAAGGCTTATTGATATTGCAGCATAGTTTTCACTCTCTGCTCCAAGCCAGGGATTATGTCCAATACGGGTTACAAATGATTCAAGTTCAACCTCAGGTAAATCCAGAATCAGTTCTTCTATCTCTTTCATCTTATCAGATGTCGCGTGAAGCGAGCTTCCTATCGGGAGTTCTGTAAGGATGTAAAATTCAGTTGCCATTTTCGAAGGGAAAAGTATGAACTTCATATGTGAACAAGCATACCAGAGGGTTACTGCCAGTATGATGATAAATATTGGAAGGATAAAATAGCGCAGTTTTAATATACGAGGCATAATACGCTGGTATCGAATTCTCAGGAAATCAAACCACTTTCGCTTACCAGAAGATGTTTCTTTAATCCTACGCAGCCCTGGGAGAATATGCGCTGGCAAAGCGATAAATGCTTCAAAAAGTGAGATGAATAACGCCAAACTAACAACAAGAGGAATCACAACAATGAATTTCCCAAAAACACCCGTCATAAAAAACATAGGTGCAAATGCTAAAAATGTTGTGACCACGGTTGTTAAAACGGGCAGAAAGACCTCCTTAATTCCTTTTACAGCCGCTTCTAAAGGGGAATCTCCCCTTTCACGACGGCGGTAAATATTCTCAGCGATAATAATTCCATCGTCAACAATAATCCCAATGACTAAAATCATTGAGGCAAGAGTAATACTATCAAGAGAAACACCGAAAAATGGCAGCAAAAAGATAACCCCAAACAAGGAAACAGGAATTCCTATAGCTACCCAGAAAGCACTTCGAATGTTAAGAAAAATGCTCAGTATTATTATTACAAATAAAAGACCAATTAGTCCATTTGTTATAACCACATTAAAACTATTGCTAACATACTCAGAAAGGTCTGTTGAATGTTGAATCTCAGCACCTTCGGGAAAGTTCTCTTGTTCGCGAGCAATAAGATCTTTGATAGCATCGCTGGTGCGGATTATGTCCGCAGTTTCACTTTTATAGACGACATAGGAAATTACTGGTTTTCCGTTCATACGAGACATGATCCTTTCGTCTTCAAAACCATCCTTTACGATAGCAAGTCCCTTTATTTTCACAAGAGGACCTTCAAATGTCGAACGGACAACAACATCTCCCACTTCAAAAGGATCCTGGAATTGAGCAAGTGTAACGAGGTTTTTCTCGCTCGTATAGGATTCAAAGTTACCTGCGGTTGTTCGAATATTACGCATTTGAATTGCCGTTATAATCTCCCGTAAAGGAATCTGATAGGTTCTAAGGGCTTCAGGAGAAACTTCGACCCTGATCTCACGCGCCTGATACCCATATTTTTCTAACTTAGATACTCCTGGAACATCCCTGAGCTTTTTTTCAAATTGCCTGGCATACTCCCTCAATTCTCTGTAAGAAAGATCCCCGGAAATTCCAACTTCAAGCAATTGTATTTGTGATGATGTACTCATCTCGCTAATTTGTGGTGAATCTGTTACCTCCTTTGGAAAATCTGTCACTCTCCCTACTGCTTCCCGAACATCCGCCTTGACTTCATCCTGGTCTTTTGCGTCAGGATCAATGAACACGAATATTACTGAAACGTTTTCCATTGAAACCGAGGTTGTTCGGTCAATACCTATCACCGAATTTAATTCATCTTCTATCTTATTCGTTACGTTTAACTCCACATCTTCTGGTGAAGCACCTGGATAAATCGTCTTAATGCTCATTATTCCAAAATCTACCGCGGGATACACGTCGCGATTTATTTTCATCATGGTATTTAAACCAAGTAAAATAGTCATGATAATTATGAGATTTGCAAGAATGTGACGCTTTGCGAAAAATTTAAAAAAACCTTCCATTCTTCCCCCTTTCTGTATACATTAAAACTGCCTTTTTAGAAACTTCAATTTATACCTCATTTTTGTTCAGGAACAGTCGAGAGAAGCAGCTCATCCATCAGTGCACGGTACTGAAGTATCAATTTCTTATAGATAGCTGCATTCTGGGCATAGGTTAGCTTCGCATTCTGTTCATTGTCCCTGCTCTGAATTACAAACGTAAGGTCTCCACGACCCTGATTATACATACGATTTTCCTCAGATGTTTTTTTCTTTGCCGAGGAAATCTGTTCATTGTTGAGAAAGAGAACTTCTTCCATCTCCTTAATTTGAACCAGAATATTTCTAACTGCAGCTTCAATGTCCAATGTAACATTTTCAATCTCTTTATCAAGCTGTCTGAACTGAAGTTTTGTCTCCGTTATATCTGATTTTGCAATCCTATTCCCAAGGGGAAAGCGAAAGGCAAGGGAAACGGATATATCCGGGTTATCAAGCTTCAGGGAACGGTCAAACTCCTCGTCTCCTCCCGTAAGCCCTGCACCTATGTTAAGAAATAATTGTGGCTTGCTAATCTCCTCATATCCACCGAGCAAATGAGAAAGTTGCTCCCGCTGGATCTTAAGCATTTCGAGCAGCAACGACTTTTCCTTTATTTGTGTCACCGCATCATCTTGTTGAGGAAAAGTATCCAGTTTATAAATATCAAAAACAGGACTCAGTTCATATAGTTTTTGAGACTGAGCTAAAACTGCGAGCTCAGCCTGTTTTGCTTTCCACTGGGATTCAATCAACACAATATTTTGTTTAGCAATCCGCGAAGCATCCTCAGCGCGTAAAACATCAACACGGTCTACAAGGTTTGCCGCCCGTCTTCTACGGACCTGTCTCAGCATCTCATTTGCCAGGTTCAACCGCTCTGTAGCAATTCTCTTCTGTTCAGTAAGGAGAAACCAGTCTAAAAACCTGATAGCTAAATCAAGAAGAAACCCCTCCTGGTTCTCACACACCGCTATTTCTGAAAGGTCTATCGCATAATCACTCAGTTCGTAGTTGAGTCTGTCCAGTGTCCCTTTAAAATTCTGAAGTAGCGGCTGGGAATAAGTAACTGAAATTTTATTCTGATAGAATTTCGAAACTCCAGAAGGTATAATAACATCACCCGTAGGAAATGGAATAACAATATTCGATACATCCTGATCGGTGAAGTCTGATGACCAGGAAAGAGAGAGTCTTCCCCCAGTGTTCCAGAAAGCTCTCTGGACACCAACATCCCCTCCAATCATATCAACTCTTTCAGGATTAAATGAACTTGTACTGACCATTTTCTGGTGAGCATAGTACGGTGAAGAACTTATTATCCAGTCCTGTGAACCAAGAAACCCTTCTTGTTTTCCCCTTTCAATTTCAGTTGTAAGGAATTCTTTTTCAAAGAACGGATGAGTTTGTTTAATTGATTCAAGGAATTCATCCATAGAAATTGTCTGTGCATTCCCAAATTGGAAAAGGAAGAGTGTAAGAGTGATCCCATATATAAATCGAAACTTCATTTGATACCTCCTTTAATTTTGATTCCCTGAGTGAATAATTTTATTATTTCCAAAGTTACTCTCTTTTTTCACAGCTGGTCTATTCTTTAGATAACAATAAACCGACCAGTCAGTCTTTTATATAGCAACAACTCAATTTTGTCAAGTATTTTTTTTTACATGTCCATAGGGACCTGTCCCTTTTCGAAAAAACTATATAATTGAAAAATCGAAAATCTCTAACGTGAGTTAAGCAGATAAGTATATAGGAGAACTATAAAAGATTGGTTTTCTTTACTTTTCGAGTAATGATTTAACCCACTCACGTTTTTTCCAGAGAACACAACCACCTTCTGTAATGCTCAATTCTTCAGGGTGCTGGCGAATTTTTTTTAGGAAATTTAATTGCCGTCATCATTGAATCTGATTCTGTAGGATGAATCTCAGAGAAACCAATATTTTTCAGCCACTTAAACAGTGTTTTTCCAGAAGGGTGAGTTAACGTACAAATGCGTGTAGCTGATATAACTGATTTAAGTTTTTCTAAAATCGCTTGCAAAACTGGAACTTCACGCCGTCTTTTTGGGGGGCAATATATAATCCATCCTTAAATATAAAACAATATATTTCATTGCTAATTAAAAGTCAAGGCAATTTGTATAATGTGTGTATTAAGACACAATAAATCAATAATTATAACTCGTAATCGGCTATTACATCCGCTGCTTCCTGGGGATTGGTAATGGAAACCTTGATATCCCACCCCCTTTTTTTTAATATCCTGAGCACCCTATTGTGGTAAGGTAGAGATATCTCCAGCCCATCAAGGCTCTCATCCTCAAGAAACGCTTTTATATTCGCTTTCAGCTTTACTGTGCCCTCTTCAAGAAATATTATTTCATCACATAAATCAATGAAAAGTCCCAATTCTTGTGTAATAATGATAATCGTTTTTTTACTTTTCGTTAGATTTTTAATTAGTTCTACAACTTTATCTCTTCCTTCAATATCGAGCCCTGCTGTTGGTTCATCTAATATATACCAGGATGGTTCACAAGCAATGATAGATGCAATTGCAAGCCTTCTCTGCTCCCCGAATGAAAGGTCTAAAGGAAAAGAGCTACTAAATTTCTTATACGGTAAACCAACACTATCAAGACTATTCTTTACCTTCTTACCAATATCTTTCAAACCAAGCATTGTAGGACCAAAGGCAACCTCCTCTTCGACAGTTTCCTTAAAGAACTGTTCTTCCGGGAACTGGAATGAAATGCCTATCGATCGCTGAAAAGAAGATAGGGGTATAGAATCATCTTTCACGAAAATTTTTCCTGACGTAGGGTCTAAAAGTCCCTTAAGCAGTAGCGCAAGCGTTGTCTTCCCGGAACCACAGGGACCTGTTAAAAGATAGCACTTATTTTCCTGAAACTCAAGATTAATACCCTTTAGAACTTCCTCTCCTTTAACATTCCCGCTTTTGTAATAAAACGAAACATCCTTTAGAACAACTTCCATCACGATTTTTTTAATTACAAAGATTATTATTTTGCGTTGCAGAGTTTATCCTGAGCCTGTCAAAGGAATCCTCGCAACGATATTCTCCCCTATTTATCGAATATTGTTTTTCTGTGCTTTTCTGTGGCTAATTTTTTTATATGCTTCAATAGCATCGCAGAGTGATTCAGGTTCAGGAACGTTAGCTTTTTGATATATACCCCTATCATTAAGAGCGTCCAGAAAGCAAAGATAAGGAGCTTTAAAAATTCTCTTTCTCAATACCTCCTCATCCCTGAATGGTCCCTCAAGAAATCCTTTCATTAAAAAATATATTTTTTCACCCATTAATATCTCTTCCGGGAATTGTGATATGAAAACAACAGTGATATCTCCACGCAACTGTTGAATTACATCCTGGATCACTTCCCTTGAGGATGGGTCCAAAAAAGACGATGGCTCATCGAGTATGATATAACGGGGATTAAGAATTAGAATGGATGCAATTGCAACCTTCTGTTTTTCTCCACCAGAAAGGGTATGCGGAGAACGATATCTGAGGTTCTTAAGAGAAAATCTCTCAAGAGCCTCCTCTACTCTCTCTATAATTCCCTCTCGTTTAATACCCATATTCTCAAGGCCAAAAGCAAGTTCTCTTTCTACGGAGGTTGTGATAAACTGATTATCCGGATTTTGAAAGACGACCCCAATACTTCTCCTTTTTTCTTCAAACTTTTCAGCATCACTACTCTTCACGCCATCTATTATAATTTCACCTGTTTGAGCTTTTAAAATTCCCAAAAGCAACAGAGCAAGGGTCGACTTCCCTGAACCATTTGGTCCTGTTAGACTAATGAATTCACCATCATTTATCTTCATGTTAATATTTTTTAAAACATCTTCTTTACCGTACGAAAAACTTACATTCCGAAGTTCTAACATTTTATTCTTACTTAAATGTATCGAGGGATAGTTCCTTGAAGATATCGTTTTTATTTTCAAGATCAACAAGATACTT
>JAGMEZ010000331.1 GCA_023127905.1 Caldifarciminota bacterium | reverse complement strand
GCCTGGGAGGGTTACCTGGTGATAGCTCTGGTTTTGGAACGGTTCACCAGGCAATCATTGCTGCCACCAATGCAGGCGCAGTAGTTGTTGCTGCTGCTGGAAACGCCGATTCAAATCTGCTAAGTTATCCCGCAGGTTTTGAAGAATGTATTGCAGTGGGTGCTACAGATATTGATAATAATTTAGCACCATATTCTCAATGGGGAAATGGAATAGATATAGTTGCTCCAGGTGGAGACATTTATGATACCATTCCTGGAACAGGATATCCTGCAACAATTCTTCAATCAACTTATTACCATATTAATGACGGTTATTATCTTGCGACTGTGGACAGTTTCTGTTATATGTTTCTTCAAGGAACATCAATGGCTGCACCACATGTATCTGCTCTTGCAGCGCTTCTTATATCTCATGGAATAACAACGCCATCAGCAATTAAGTCAGCAATATATTCAACGGCAACAGATCTCGGAACAAGTGGGTATGATACATATTTTGGTCACGGTCTCATCAATCCACCTCTTGCTTTAGGTGCTGAACTATTGTTTACCTCTATGCCTATACTCCAGAACCCATATAACCAGCAATATATTGATATTTGGATAGTTTCACAGCGCCCATTAATAAATGATCTTCCTGACACATGCAGGATTACTCTCGCTGGTGAGACTCACTATCACAATTTTCAAAAAGTAGATGAACAGACGTACAGAACAGATTTCCTTTTTGACACATCAGGAACTGCATCGATTTATGTAACAGCACGGGATACTTCTGGAACCAAGGGAACCTATACAAGGAATTTTACCGTAACGAAGGTTATTGGCAGCAGTGGAGGATTTGCAGAAAGTGAAGATGAAAATTTCAGGTTAACCATTCCTGATTGTACAGACGGACGTACCTACTGGATTGTTATTGTTGAAGAAAAAAAAGAATTCTCATCTTCCTCCTATATACCAATCTCAAAAATATATAAATGCGGTCCTCAGGGAGAGAGAATTAGCGTTACTTCAATTGTTCGGTTTAGTTTTGATAAAAAGATTCTTGAGGAAAACAATGCTGTTGATATAGGAATCTATAAAGAAAATGGAGAAGAATTTGAATATGTTGATACAGATATCGATATTATAAATGGAAATGCATATGCATCTGTACAGGAATTTGGATCTTATGTTCTTATTCTATTACCAGGGAGCGGAAAAAGCAGTGTGCTTAATACAAATAAACTCGTTCTTGACTGTTATCCTATACCTACCTCAAGAAAATTATTTTATAATTACGCTGTACCTTTTGCATCTTTCATAGATATTGCTATTTATGATGTTTCAGGCAGAAAGGTTAAATCTATTAGAGAAAGTGTTTATACCGATTATGGATTGTATACAGGGCTATGTCAATTGGATGATAAAAAACTATCTTCTGGTGTTTACTTTATGAAAATAGCAATATCAAATGGTAACTCGAGATATGAAGAGAGCAAAAAAATAATTCTAATGAAATGAAAGATGATAATGTGTTTCAATAAATACACGACTATTATACAAGGAGGGTAAAATGCCAAGAAAATTATTATCTTTATTTCTCTGTATTATAGTGTGTTACATATTAACAGGATGCTCTGGTTTTGAAAGATTAGGCCCTGGGAGCGTTGAAAGAGCATGGGGTTTTTATGAGGATTATTTTGATGATTATGATCCTCAAAAAATTACCTGGGCAATTGAAGATTTTAAGGATGTCATCGAAGACGAGCCTGATAATGGAGAGGCATACAATGGACTTGGATGGTGTTATGGAATATTATGTTCTCTTTCGACTTCGGTGGATAATTTCAATACTGCTCTCGAGAAGGATAGTACACTTGTCGATCCATATGCAGGTCTTGCTTTTGTATATTCGGAACTTCCTGATCATCAGAGTGCAGTAAATTCTGCAACAACACTTATTCAGAAAGATCCACTTTACCAGTTTGCCCATATCTCTTCCCCTGATGATATATCTGTTGATGATGTAAGACTCGTAAAAGCAAAATCTCTCTGTAGTCTTGGCGATTTTTCTCAAGCCCTTGCTGAAGTACAGATACTCAATCCTTCTTTTAGTTGTAATGTTTCAACACCAGAAGGGAGGGAAGCACTTCTTTCGGAAATTGAAAGGCTGAGAGGTATCATCTGATTAACTATCAGGATTTGATTCTCAGGCTTCAAAAATTCTGGGCAGATTATGGCTGTATTATTATGCAGCCCTACAATAGTGAGGTAGGTGCCGGGACATTTAATCCAGCAACATTCATAAAAGTTACAGAAGATAAACCCTATAAAACCGCATATCTTGAAATTAGTAAAAGGCCAAAGGATGGAAGGTATGCAGAAAACCCTAACAGGTTCCAGCAATTCTATCAATTTCAGGTAATTCTTCAACCTTCTCCTCCTTCTGTTATAGATATTTACCTCCAGAGCCTTGAATTTCTTGGGATTAAATTAAAAAAACATGATCTCCGTTTTGTAGAGGATGATTGGGAATCTCCAACACTCGGTGCATGGGGACTTGGATGGGAAATATGGATTGATGGTCTTGAGATAACACAGTTTACCTATTTCCAGCAGGTAGGTAGTCTTAACCTTAATCTTATCCCGGCTGAGATAACCTATGGACTTGATAGATTAGCAATGTTTATTCAAAATACCAATTCAGTTCTTGAGTTAGAATGGGCACCTGGAGTTTTGTGGAAGGATGTGAACAAAGAAAGTGAATATGAATTTTCTCGATATAACTACGAAGAAGTAAATACTGATATGTATAGAACAGTTTTTGAACAGTATAAAAGGGAAGCTGAAAAACTGCTTAAGAAATCTCTGGTATATCCTGCGTATAATTATGTTATAAAATGTTCACATATTTTTAACCTCCTTGATGCCCGTGGCGCCATTAGCGTTATGGAAAGAAAAGAGTACATTTCAATCCTACGCAGACTATCAAAATATACAGCTGAGAAAGTCAGAGAGAAACAAAGAGATAATAACAGTTGAAATCAGAACTTTTAATAGAGATTGGCTTTGAAGAAATTCCGGCTTCATATTTGAAGCCAGCAACAGATAAACTTTCCAGCAAGTTATCGTCCCATTTCAAAGAAAAACATGTTGATTTTAAAGAAACCAAGATTTTCTTTACTCCGCGGCGTCTTGCAGTCCTTTTTAGGGAAATAGATAATTATGAGAAAAAAATACCAAAGATAATTTATGGTCCACCCGCAGATAGATCATTTGATGATACAGGAAAAGCAACTGCTGCTGCTACTGGATTTGCTAAGTCTTACAATAAAGCCGTAAAAGACTTAAAGATTGGCGAGAAGAAAGGAAAGAAATTTTGTTATCTTGAGATTGTTGAGAAGCCAAAACGAACAGAATTAATTGTTAAAGAAATACTTCCATCAATTTTAGAAGAGTTAAACTTCCCCAAAAAGATGAAATGGGAAGAAAGCGGATTTGAGTTTGCGCGTCCTATTCGATGGATAGTGGTGCTTTTTTGTAAACAATCTATAAAACTAAAAATTGCAGGGGTTACCTCATCTAATAAAAGTTTTGGTCCACGTTTTCTGGGGTCAAAGAAGTTAATTATTAACGATACATCTTCATATGAAAAGATTTTAGAGAAAAACTTTGTGATCCCATCTTTTGAGAAACGAAAAAAGAAAATTATCAATGATATATCGAAGTATTTGAAAAGTTCAGAAAAATTAATAGACGATCCAGGATTGTTAAATGAAGTTACTAACCTTGTTGAATACCCTTCTGTTTTCAAAGGAAAATTTGATAAAGAATTTCTTGTGATGCCTTCTGACGTTCTTGTTACTGCAATGAGAGAGCATCAAAGGTATTTTGCTGTTTTCAATGAAAATAAAAAAATAGAATCAGTTTACATAGGTGTTTCGAACAGTCTTAATGATAACATTAAAGAGATTACAAAGGGACATAATAATGTTTTAAAGGCTCGTCTTAACGATGCTTTGTTCTACTGGAAGGAGGATTTGAAACAACCATTGGTAGAAATGATTGATGAATTGAAGGGCGTTGAATGGCACAGGGGATTGGGTACGGTTTTTGATAAAACAATTCGACTTGTAAAGCTCTCACGTTTTCTTAGTAAGATTGTAAACAGGGGCAAAGTAGATGTGATTGAAAGGGGTGCGCTTCTTTCTAAGGCTGATCTTGTGACAAATATGATAAAAGACGGTAAGGAGTTTACAAAGCTTGAAGGTATTATTGGAAGAGAATATGCACTTCAGTCGAATGAAAAAAGGGAAGTTGCAGAAATCATCAGTGAGCATTACCTTCCACGATTTCCTCAAGATGCTTTACCTTCAACAATTGAATCAGCAATAGTTGGTGTAAGCGATAGAATCGATACACTTGTTGGTAATTTTCTCTTAGGTGAGATACCAACAGGAAGTGTTGACCCATTCGGACTTCGCAGATGTGCATATGGTTTGGTAAGAATTATTGATGAGTTTAAGTTACGATTTGATTTCAATGGGATAGTAAAAAAATGTATATGGGTTTTTTCACAACAAAATAATGTCTCGAAAAAAATCAGTAATGACGAAACGATTCAAAAATTAAAAGAATTTCTTCATATTAGATTAAAAACATACCTCTCGATTCTTAAAATCAGCTACGATACTGCAGACGCTGTTTTTTCTGTTTATTTTGATGATATTTATGATGCATTAGAAAGAATAAAAACGTTAAATGATGAGAGGGGAAGTGAAAACTTCGAGAGACTCGTTATTGGTCAGAGAAGGGTGGCAAATATCCTGCGAGGTGTTAAAATAGGGCAGAAACAAGTTAATGAATCCCTCTTCGATTGCAAGGCAGAGACTACATTATGGAAAAAGTACAACAAAATTAAGGGAGATTTTTTTAAGTTGATGACACAGCATAAGTACAAAAAAGTAAATAAATCATTACTTACTTTCTGTCCACATATTGACAATTTCTTTGATAATTGTTTGGTAATGACAGATGATGTTAGAAGAAAGAACAATAGGATTTCAATGCTTTATAAAATAAAAGCATTATTTGATGAATTTGCTGATTTCTCAATGATAGTAATTGAAGGAGAGAGGACGAACAAGGATAAATGATAAAGTTTAAAGAAAAAAGTGAAGATAAAGGATATGGGAAGTTCTATGTAAGATAAAAACAGAAAGAACAAGTGAAAAGAAGAAAAAAAGAGGGGGATTTGTGAAAATAGGAATTGGAGCAGATCATCGTGGATACAAAATAAAAAAATTCCTTATTAAATATCTTAAAGGAAAAGGATACAGTATTAAGGATTTTGGAACGGACAGCGATTCTCCATGTGACTATCCAGATATTGCTTTCCCGTTGGCTTTAGAAGTCTCAAGGAAAAAAATAAAAAGAGGAATTTTAATATGTGGAAGTGGAATAGGAATGACAATTGCAGCTAATAAAGTGAACGGTGCATATGCGGCGCTCTGTATGAATGAGAAAATGGCAAGAATGTCAAGAAATCATAATAATTCCAATATACTTTCGCTGGGCTCATCAATTCTATCCAAGGAACGAATAAAAAAAATAGTTGATGTATGGCTTTCAGAGGGTTTTGATGGAGGTAGACACAGGAGAAGGTTTAATAAGATAAAAATGGGGGAAGAGTTAGGGTGAGAACTTTCAGATTGAAAATGATGTAAGAGGAAGTATGAGATACAAAGTTTATGGCGCAATAGTTTTTTGCTTTATATTATTTTATGTATTAAATGCAGGTCCATACTTTTGTATAGGTATTGGTTATGTAGCAAAGAATATCTATATAGATAATGAAGGATTAACTGAAGAGGAAAATGGTGTTCCTCTTCTCGGGGTAGGTCTTGGATATAATAATAAAATTGGTATGTTCAATCTAACACTTGATACTCATTCAGATTTTTTTGGAATGGATCTTATCAAGGGAAACAGGGAATTAACATTATTTTTTAAACCTTGTGCTCTGATTTCTGTACCCATTAAAATCGGAGAGATAAACCTTTCACCAATCATTGGATATGGGGGGATCTACAAAAAAAGGTATATAAAGGAAAGGACTTTTCTTAAAGGACAGGACCGATATATAAACAGTGTAGATTACGAGGAAAATACTTATGATATTTTGTATGGTGGTTTTTTGTCGTTAGATAACTGGTTGAAAACATCGTTTATAACTTTGAAGGATATTTCGGTTTTTCATACTGTTTCTTTATTTATAAGAACTCCTGAGTGTGAAAAACAAATACCCTACATTTTTGTGAAATATACAGGCGCAGAAGGAGTAAGTGTTATCACAATTGGATTGACATTTTTCAAATAGACCTTAAAAGGAGAAGATTATTAAAAATATTTCCTTAATAATTTTGCTTTCTCTCTATCTTTCAGGATGTGCACATTCCCCCAAAAGATTTCTTCCACCAATCTCTGAGAATAAATATCCTATTATAGTTGGTATTATTTCGTCTAAAGACGAAAGTCAAATTGATATTAATTCAGTACTTGTGAACATTATTTCAAACAGTGGTTTGACTGCAGGCGTACTTAATGAACCCTTTAATAAAGAGATGGTTGATGTTATAGTTGCAGTTAAAAATGTTTCAATCAGTAAGACGAAAAGCGGTATTTTTCCTTGGAGATGGAGAGTTCAGGGTGAGTTATCCCTTGATGTTTTTGATTACGATGATAACCTTATAGGTTCATATATTGTTAAAGAAAGTAGAGAAGGAAAATCTTTTCTTCCTATTTTTATTAATTACGAAATAGATATTCTCATCTCTGAATTAGTGATAAATGCGATTGAAAATTTTGCATTAGACCTTGAAAATAGAAAAATAGAAGCACATCATACGGTTGTTAAGGAAGAAAAAGTATCAAAATCTGATGTTATAATTCATTATCCAGTACTCACTGATTTTCGTAGAAAAACTATCAGTGTGAAAACAACTTTGCAGGGGAATGTCCCTCCAGACATGGTAGAAATTGAGATAAGTAAAAATAACAATGCACCTTTTCTCACACAACAACTATATTTTAGCCAAGTTAAAAATATAAACAACCATAAAGAATGGCTCTATTGTGCTGATATAATTAATGCAGAAATACCACTTAATGATTTTCTTGAATATCGAATTATATCAAAAGATATTATGAAGAATGAAAATGTAGTAGAAAAGGGAAACCTGCGAACAATTTCAAAAGGACTTTTCCGTTTAAAACAAACAGAGGTTTTAACTCATGGTGTAATATTAACAACCTTCAGTGGCCTTGTTGTAATAATGTTGTTATACTCTTTTTAATATTTATAACGAGCTTATATTTTGCCTAACCCAGTTCCAATCAATGCTGCTCTCACCCGAACCCATCAGGAAGAAGCTTGAAAACCTCATTTTTAACCAATCGACTAATTCATCATCACAGTATTGACAAAATGCTTCAACGACGTCTTCAAGTTCAATATCTTCAGGAAGTTCAATTCTTTTTTCTTCGAACATCATCTCCATGAATGTTTCCAACTGGGCTCTGTTTAACATATAGAAAGCCTCCTTTTTATCTCAACCTTTAATAACAGATATTTTAAATCGTGTCAAGTAAAAGATGAAAAAAAAAGATAAGTGTTCAATATATATTTTTATTGACAAATCTCGTTTATTTGTGTATATAAATTATAATGATGTATATCTATTATAGAAATAGTGCCCCAGATTATTTTAAAATAAGAAGCAAAAATGAGCAAAACAAGTAAGGAAAATCTGCGCCAGTGAGAAGTCTAAGGAGGGCTAATGAGATTAAGATTCTTTAGGAAATTATTTGGTGGTTTAATAAGTAATAATGTAGCAATTGATTTAGGAACATCCAGTACACTAATATTTGTAGAAAATCAAGGGATTGTTCTCAATGAACCAACAGTTATCGCAATGGATTCTAAAACTAACAGAAGTATTGCTGTTGGAAAAGAAGCACAGAGAATGCTTGGAAGAACACCGCCAAACATTAAAGCAACACGACCGATGAAGGATGGGGTAATTGCAGATTTTCAAATGGTGGAAGAGATGCTTAGGTCATTTTTAAGAATGACAATGAAAAAGAGGCTTTTGATGAGACCACGAGCTATAGTCTGTGTTCCTTCAGGGATTACAGCAGTTGAGATGAGGGCTGTCCGAGATTCTGTTGAACATGCAGGTGCAAGAGAGGTATATTTAGTTGCAGAGCCTGTTGCAGCTGCTGTTGGAGTTGGACTTCCAGTTAATGACCCTTACGGAAATATGGTTATCGATATCGGAGGCGGTACAACAGAGATTGCTTTGATTGCACTCTCTGGAATTGTTACTAAAAGTTCAATAAGAGTGGGCGGTGATGAAATGGATGAAGCAATCCTTCAATATATTAAGAAAAAATATAATCTCCTTATCGGCGATCGGTCTGCGGAGAATATTAAGATTCAGATTGGATCTTCATTCCCTCTTGATGAGGAAAAAGAAATGGAGATCCGGGGGAATGACCTCGTAAGAGGAATTCCAAAAACAATAAAGGTAAGTTCTTCAGAAATAAGAACTGCTTTACAGGAACCGGTTAGTATGATTTTCACAGCTGTAAGACATGCACTTGAAAGTACGCCCCCTGAACTTGCTTCCGATATTGTCGATAATGGTATTGTGATGACTGGCGGGGGCGCGCTCCTGAGAGGACTGGATGCTGCACTAAAAGAAGAAACGAATCTCTTTATAAAAGTCGCAGATAATCCAATTGAATGCGTTGTAAAAGGTGCAGGAATAATCGTTGAGAATCTTACAGACTATGAAGAAGTATTAATGACAGGTGGGGAATAGTGGTAAAAAAACAAAGAATAATAAATATGAGTAGTTTAAACTTTTGGGGTTTCATTTTATTGTTACTTCTCTCTATATTCTCTTACTCAGCCAAAGAAAATTTAAAACTTGGAATCGTAAAAAATATCAGTGCAGCTATGCTATTCCCTCTTGAAAAGACCATTAACTTTACTGTCAATACCTTTTCTCTTCACAAAAAGAATTCAGAATTGAGAAAGGAAATTGCTTTAATTTCTCTCGAAATCCAAAGGTGTGAAAATATCAAGAGAGAAAATAAAATATTGAGAGAGCTATATGGATTTAAACCAATGATGGACTTTAATCTTATTCCCTGTGAAATAATAGGAAAGAATCCTGGTTTGTATAATAAATCACTTATTATTGATGGAGGGTTTGAGGATAATATAGATAAGAATATGGCTGTAATATCGGCTGATGGTTTGGTTGGAAAAATTATTGAAACAACACAGAAATCAAGTGAAGTATTGACCCTTTACAATATAAACTCCTTTGTAAGTGCTATCGATTTGAGAAGTCGTGTTCCAGGAATAATTAAATGGAAGAGAGAGCGTTTTTTAATATTTGATGACGTTCCCTTACATTCTGATATAAAAGTTGGAGATACACTTTTGACGTCAGGAATGGGAGGTGTCTTCCCAAAAGGGATTTTTATCGGAAAGGTTATAAAAGTCCAGGAAAGCCCAAAAGAAATTGTTATGAGAATAACCATACAACCCTTTTTTGACTTTAATTTACTCGAAGAGGTCTTTGTTATAACAGAAGGTACAAATACCTCTCTCATATCGCTTTCAAAAACTGATACTGTAAGGGTTTCAATGATTAATCTTGATATGTTTAAGAAAATAAAAGAAACACAAAATTTTTATATATCTTTTTCAGAAAATAAAAAACCTAAAATTAATCTACTCAAGAATATTAACCACTGACCTGATAGTTCTAAATGATTAAGTACTCTAATGACTTAGTAGCAAATAACTTAATAACAGTTTATATCCAATGAGACTTATTCTCATAATTATTTTAATGATTATTTTCGTTGCATTGCAAATTAGTTTGGCTCCAATAATTTCAGTTATTGGTATTGAACCAAATTTAATTCTTATCTTTATATTTTTTGTGGCTTTCTCATTTGGTCAAACATATGGAATCTGGATAGGTTTTTTCTCAGGATTTCTGTGTGACATTTTTAATTCAACTCACTTCGGGCTTAATATGGGTCTTTTTCTCATCATTGGATTTATTATTGGTTCGTTGAAAGAAAGATTTTATAAAGAGAACATATTTATAGAAATTATAATATTTGCAATTACATTATTACTCTATGAAATAATTTATATGTTGTTATTATGGCAATTTTCAATAGGCGTATTCTTCTTTAACATATTAAGATATAGCATACCTAATATTTGTTATTCAACAATTATTTGCCTAATTCTTTTTTCTCTCTTGAGAAAAGTTCCGGTATTAGTAACACGACATTGATAAAATCAAAACCTTTTACCCATAAATTACGAACTAAGTTTTTATTATATTTTCTGGCAATTCTTTTTTTCATTCTTATAATACGTATTTTCAGCCTTCAGATAATTCAAAGTAGGTTTTATAGAAAACTTGCAGAAAAAAACATACTTAAAATTGTTCTTCTACCTCAGAATAGGGGTGAAATCTTAGATAGGAATGGACTTATTATCGCAGGTAATACTCCTGATTATATTCTGAAGATATATCCGTATCTTTTAAAGAACTCAGAAGAGATAGTTCATAATTTAAGCAATATTTCTTTTATACCTGAACGGGAAATTTTGGAAAAATTAGAGGATGCAAAGAGTTTTTATTGCCCTGTGGTGTTAAAAAAACACCTTACAGTATCTGAAGTTGCAAATGTTATAGAAAATATCTCTGATTTACCTGGTGTAAATGTTGAAAGAAGACCAATAAGAGACTACAGGTTTGGAATGTCTACATCACACCTTATTGGTTGTACTGGTGAAATTACAGAGTATGAACTTGAGAACAATCCTGATTTGAAAAAAGGTGATATAATTGGGAAATCGGGGATTGAAAAAATGTATGATTCATACCTTCGCGGTCGACCTGGAGTTGAATATATTGAGGTAGATGCGAAAGGAAGGGAAAAAGGTATCTTTGAGCATATGAAGACAATTGACCCTGAACCAGGTGCGGAAATTCAATTAACGATTAACATTGATCTTCAGCAATTGGCTGACAGCCTTATGTCTGATTATTCAGTAGGCTCGGTTGTAGCAATAAATCCACAAACTGGAGAGGTCCTTTTGTTATTTAGCAAGCCCGGATTTGACCCGAACATATTAGTAAAAGGAATATCTTTTGAGGGACTACAGAAAATGGTATTCATGGAAAATTCCTCTTTCTGGAATAGAGCAACAATGAGTATTTATCCTCCAGGTTCAATTTTTAAGATCATTGTTGCCGCAGTTGCTTTTGAAGAGGGGCTTATTAATAGGAATTCACGAATGAGAGTTTGTAAAGGGAGTCTTCGAATTGGCAACAGAATTTTCAATTGCTGGAAAAGACATGGGAGTTTAAACACCCATAAAGCTATTGTACAATCCTGTGATGTGTTTTTCTATCAAGTTGGAATGAAACTTGGATTTAGCAATCTTGAAAAAGGGGTAAAAAAACTAAGAGTTTTTGATAAAACATATATCGATCTTCCTGAAGAAAAAAAGGGATTTTTTCCTGACTTAAGTTGGTATAAAAAGCGATTTAACATTTCTGCTCCAACGAGTGGAATGATCGCAAATCTATCAATTGGTCAGGGTGAAGTACTTGTTACCCCGCTTAAGACTTGCAGTTTCTTTAGCGGGCTGGCAAATTACGGAAATGTTATGACACCGCATGTTGTTATGAAAATACAGGATGTTTCAGGAAATGTTCTTTATCAAGCAGAAACAAAAGAAAGCAAGTTACCACTTTCAAAAAAAACAATTACATTTTTAAGAAAAGCAATGTTAGGAGTTGTAAATGAAAAGGGGGGAACTGGCGTATGGGCAAGAATTGAAAATATAAAGGTTGCTGGAAAAACAGGTACAGCGGAGAATCCTCACGGAGAAGACCACGCATGGTTTGTTGCTTTTGCACCTTTCGAAAAACCAGAAATATGCATTGTTGTTATGGTTGAAAATGCGGGGCACGGGGGAAACGTAGCCGCCCCTATCGCAAGGGAGATAATAAAACGAGCACTTCAACCTTATTAATAAACACTCCTAAAACAAATAAATAGCTTTAATCTTTACTGCTTATCTACAATAATATAGTTATTTAACTAAAGAGTGATGTTATACATAAAAAATCACTGATTTTGATTTTTCTCCTTACTCCTTACTGCTTACTATTATTTTACCACTTATCTGGTGTAATATATTCTCCGAACTCTTCCTTTGCCTTGATAAGCCTTTCTCTCTCTTCTGAAATTTTATTAAAGAGAATATCCGGTGTATCGGGAACTTTGGTTTTATAAATATTCTCAATTCTCTCTATTTTTGCCAGCAATTCGGGTATACGTATCAAAAATTGCTCATCGTATGCTTCTTTCATGTAATCGGTATTGAGAACTTCTTTGAATAGTCTCTTTAGGTCTTCGTATTTTGGTATATATCCAATTGGTGTTTTTATTGCATCCACTTCATTATTTGCTATTAGTTCCATCCATTTTAACCAGACATATTTATCAACTTTTTCATTCAGGAAATTTCTATCCTTTCCCTTTAGGAAGTAATTCACAGAGAAGATTAGAGGAGGATTATCTAAATTATTTCCAAAATCAAGGTTATTCTGAATATACTTACCAAGGGGGATAGAAATAAAATCCAGATTAGACATAAGGCAAAATTTTCTTACCCCTTCCTGTCCAAGTGTGGCAGCGGTGGTTTCTGATTCTAATGATGATGCTTTATTGATTATTCCATGTGTCCAGTCAAAGGATTGAACAACAGGTGCCCATGTATCAGAATCCCGACCTCCGTAAATAATTCCACTAACCAGGCAACCTTCCGGATCATCGATTTTTGGATCAATGTTTTCGAGTGTATCAAGAGAGATTGTGAAACGTGCATTTCTGTGTGAAGGAGTTATTTCATTTCCATCGTCGTCTTTCTTTCCATTAAACCAATCGCCAGAATGGTTTATTCCTTTTTCTGGAACCTCACCATCTTTATCAATCCAGTGAACGGTCTTGTCTCCTTTTAATAAAACATTAGAGAAGATAATTTCCTGCGGGATGTGTAACCTTTTCCATATCATCGGGTCATCTTTCGAGTTTACACCCATGATAATTCCAAACATTCCTTTTTCTACATTCACTGCGTACACTTTTTTATCTCTCTTTCTGAGATAAGCGATATCGTCACCAACAATTGTTTCTCCATCAACCATTGATGTTGAGGTTTTTCCACAGAGAGAGGGAAATGCTCCTGTAAAATAAGAAACCCTGTTGTTTGGTCCGTGTACACCCATAACGAACATATGCTCTGTCAACCAGCCTTCTTTTGACGCACGGTGTATTGCAAGTCTCATTGCAAGCTTCTTCAACCCGATTGTGTTTCCACCATACTGGGTGTTCATAGTGTATACAATACCGTCCTCTGTGTCAATATAGACCCTTCGTTTGTCAATATTTTTACTTGTATTTCTTTCATCAAGTTCGCCCTCACTATGGACAAACCTAAAAAACCGTGCATCTTTTCCTTGCCTGATAAATTCTTCATATCCAGGTCTGTAAAGAAGATGCTCAGAATGGGAAACGTAACTTGAATCCGTTAACTGAACACAAGGAATGGCAAACTCTGAGTTACTTGGTCCAAGAGTGAAAAATCTAATATATAGTTCATGTCCCTTCATAATGTCTTTCATTATATCATGTATTTCCTTTTTACCCTCATTTTTGTTGATTGCATTTATATTCGGTCCAAGATCAACTCCATCGGGAACAAGAAATTTTGTTCTCTTTTTGTCTCTTGCCTGGTCAAAGTAGCCATCGTAATGGACTGTGTGTCCTTCCATGGCAAGTTTTATCTCTTCACCATTATTTATTGCTGCCTGCCGAATGTAATCCTTATCTTCAGGCGAATCATTACAGACAAATATGCTCTCCGGATTGCAGATATCAATATATTCGGCAATAAACTGGTGAAGTTCAGAATTTTCTATCTTTTCTAATTTCTGAAAGTCATCCTCTTTCAGCCTATCTTTGAGAATTCTTTCTGTTTTTTCGTCCATCTCATCCTCCTATCATTAATTTGTTAAATATTTCACAAAGTTGCTTACATATATCATAGAATTATATAAATTTCAAGTCTTTTTTGTGAGATTTTCTTAACTGAATTATTATTGTGTTTTTGTAAAACAGAACCTTAAAAATTGATCAATTAACAAATACTTTCGACTGTTTAAAAATCTCCCAAGATGATCCCTTTCATTGCCGGCTTTTTGAAGCATTTTTAAAATGAAATGCTTCCCAACCTCTGTAACCAATTTATGAAATTCTGTATATGACATGTCATCGTAAGGTAAAGCACCCTTATCATCATCGAGTAATTGTCCTGGGATAATTTTACCATATCCAAGTATTCCACATATTCCAATTTTTGATATTCTATCTTTAATAGAAAATTGCTTGGGGTCATAAAAACAGAGTATCTGGGAAATGAAAGAAATTCCTATACCCGGTTTACGAGACATAATGATTCTATCTTCCAGTTCGCCCTGTCCATAGAGTAGTACAAAAATTGAATCCTTAATCTCTTCATAACTATTTTGAGCTAATATTTCATATAATCTATATGCTCCTGGTCCAACAACATAAATATTGCTCATAAGAGAGATAAATCTTTGTTTTGGCATCTCAAGTAGCTTCTCTTGTGAATGTAAATCACTGGTGTTTTCTATTATCCTGTCGAGCCACTGGTGAGAATGAATATAATCCTGCACAGTATTATATTTATTCGTATATTCATCAATCATCCTGTAAATTCTTTCAGTATCGCCTATCATTATTTTTTCATATAAAATATTAATTATGTTTTTCCAACATTTTTATCTTATCAATTCTTCTCTTATAGCGCCCACCTGAAAAAGTCGTTTTTAAAAAAATTGCTACTATATCCTTTACAAGATCGATTCCAATCAGATCTGCACCTATTGTTAAAATATTTGCATCATTATGTTCACGTGAGTTTTTTGCAGTTTTTACGTCATAACATAGTGCAGCTCTTATTCCAGGAAATTTATTACAGGTTATTGAGGAACCGATTCCTGCACCGTTTATCATAATTCCTCTCAAACACTTCCCTTTTGAAACACAAAGCGCAACCTCTGATGCAAAATCAGGATAATCACATTGGACTTCGTTGAATGTCCCTACATCTAAAACATTATAATCTTTTTCTTTAAGAAAGGATTTTAATTCCTCTTTAAATTGGTATCCTCTATGATCAGCACCAATAGCAATTTTTAATGTCCTTTTATATTTTAGTTTTTTAAGGTCCTTCAAGAAGTCTTTTGCTTGAGGTGTAAGTATCTCCTTCCCCGTCAATGAAAGAGCATCATTATGCATCATTCTTTTAATATCTTCTTCTGTTATGACTCTCTTAATCATAGAAAAAAATTATATACTATAGGAGTAATTAAGTCAATATAAAAAAATAAAATTTAAAATCTATTCAATAATTCCTATTCCATGATTGTTTATTCACAATTGAGCATTTTGCAATTTTATCTTGACTTATATTGATTCTTTGCTAATATTAAAATATGAATAAAGAAATTACGTTTCTTTTTTCGGGTCTGATATTTCACGAGGGATTTGATAAAAAAACAATCCAGATATTTAGTGAAGAATTTGGAAAAGTTATTTTAGAAAGCGATATAATTCCCTTCGACTTTACGAACTACTACGAAAAGGAGATGGGGAAGAACCTTCTAAGAAAATGGATTCTTTTTGATAAAAATATTAATCAAGAAACAATTGTAGATATAAAGAACAAAACAATAAAAATTGAGATGGAATTTACAACTCAGGAAAGAAGATTAATAAACATAGATCCAGGTTATGTAACACAATCAAAAGTCGTTCTACCCACAACCAAGGATTGTGCACACAGGATTTACCTTCACAATAATATTTTTGCGGAGATAACGCTTATCTTTTATAAAGGAAACTGGCAACCTTTGAAATGGACGTATATGGACTACAGAACTGAGACAGCGCTTACTTTCTTTAGAAAATGCAGAGAGTATATCTTGACAGGGAAAACGGGAGAAGTAGGGAGTAAGCAGTAAGTAGTAGGCAGAAGGCAGTAGGAAGTAGGCAGAAAACAGTAAGGAGTA
>JAGMEZ010000330.1 GCA_023127905.1 Caldifarciminota bacterium | reverse complement strand
GCTTCCGCACAATCATTACAGCCTTTACATTTTTCAAGTGATACATATCGAGGGTGCTTGAGCACTTTTACACTGAAATTACCAGCTTCGCCACTAATTGATTCTACATCCGAGAATGTAAGCATCTCAATATTTAGATGACGCTGTGCCTCAACCAATTTAGGGGAGAGGATACACATAGAACAGTCATTCGTTGGAAAGGTTTTATCAAGTTGAGCCATTGCTCCACCAATACTCAATTCCTTTTCAACGAGATATACGTAAAACCCTTGATTTGCAAGGTCTAAGGATGCTTGTACACCACCAATACCACCTCCAACAACCAGAACAGAACCAAAGATTTTTTTATTATTACCCATACTTTATTTATGGAAGTTCGAAGTTTCGTTTTGATCGTTCAGTTCGTTTATTTGTCATTCTATCCCCATTCCATCGTACATCTCTTTGTACTTTGTGAAACATATAACAAAGTCTGAAAAAAGTCAAGAAGTTTCTTGGAAAAAATTTCCCTAAATCTCATCAAATAACTTTCATTTCTGTCATTACGAGAGGGTTAGGGTGTTGGATTATAAGAAAGAAATTGACAAATAGATAAAAAGATGTTAGTAGTTCAGTGACGATGAAAATATTTCTTAGCATAGTTACCATCCTATTGATCGCCTCGGGTCTTATTGGAATAATTATCCCTGGTTTACCAGCTGCACCTCTTATTTTATTGGGTTCTATCGTTTATGGATTTGGGTTCGGATTTGAGAGAATAGGACTCACAATCTACATTATCCTCACCATTCTTGCATCAATTTCACTAATAATCGATTATTTAGGAAGTGTGTTTGGAGCTAAAAAATTTGGTGCATCAATGTTTGGGATTATTGGTGCAATATTGGGTTTGTTTATTGGTTTTATAGTAGGAAACATCTGGGGACTTATTATAGGACCATTCGTTGGTGCGTTTTTAGGAGAGTTGATCAGAAAAAAACGCCCCAAAGAGAGTCTGAAAGCAGGAATCGGGGCAACACTCGGGTTTATGGGGGGATTTTTTCTCCGCTTCCCTATCTGCCTTGCAATGGTTGTGCTGATAATATGGGGAATAGTAAGGTGATCCCTCATTTCATTCGGGATGGAATGCATGCTTAGACATGCTCAGCATGGAATATATCCCTCAATACTTTCTGAATGGAATATAGTCCTTCTACGGACTCAGGACTAGAATATATTGCTTCGCAATAGAATTTATTTTTAATAATATTCTTTAAACTCGGAATTAAGTTCCTTTGTTTTTTCTTTGTTGTTCGTAGTTCTCCCGTGCTTTTATAATACCTTTCATCAGTTTACTAAGAAGAAAGCTAATTTCATTCATTCTTTTGTTAAAAATATCATATTTATGGTTAGTAATATATCGATTACCAAGAGCTTCTGAGAAATGGTTTTTTAGTTCGTCCAGTGAAGCTCGAGATCGTTCATAAAATGTTAATTTATCATTGAAATGAAACCTTCCAAAACCTTCACTAATATTAGAGGGAATACTACGCGCAGATCTACGCATTTGAATTGATAAATCGTATTGTTCGTCTTTTGGAAATAATTTCACCAATCTGGCAATATCTATAGAAAGTTTATGTGACAATTGCCATACCTTTAAGTCTCGAAAGCTTTTTACTCTCATTATTAATAACCAGATGGTTTTTCTATCTAATTAAATTTGTATGATTTTAGGCTTTTCTTTTCCCGTTTAATAGAACGAACTTCCATTTCGAAGAAATATCTTCAATCCTAAGTTAAACTTAGGATAACTTCCGTCCAGAGCTTGTCGATGGACAACTTCCAGATGCATATCCACTAGAAATTGATCAGTTTTCCGCAGTATTTGCACTTAATATGTGTCATTCCTTTTACAATTGGTTTGTTGAAACTTGCTCCGCAAGCCGGACATTTATCAATTTTTGGAAGTGGTTTTTCTTCTTTTTTCTCTTCTTCTTTAAGGGCTTCACCTGTCATAGTCTTTATTATTCTACCCGATATAACTGAATCAAGAACATCATCCAATTCTTTTGAATCAATGAATGTTCTGAAGGTGGCTTTTCTTATCTTTGCTCCCTGCTCAAATCCTAATTCGAGCATTTCCTTTCGTGCAAGGAAGAAACCTTTCTCAGTATCCTTTGAAGAGGCAATGAGTCCAATTGGTTCATCAACCATCAGTTTTTGTCTGCGCTCTTTCTTTGTAACGATAAGAAATTTTCTCGACACCACAACATCTTCGTTCTGTTCAAACCTGAACCTTTTATCGGTCAGATAAATGAACCCTTTTGGTCCCTTTTTCCCTTCTTTTATGTACATTGCACCCCAGACATCTACAAGGTTTTCAGCTTTAAACAATTTAAAAGATGCTCTTTCAATGAGTTCAAATCCTTTATCGATCCTTTCAATTCTTGAATTAATCCTGTTTACTTTCTCATCCATCGGCTGAATCATAACCTTTAGCTTGTTTTCTGCACCCTCTACCATTGTCTTGATAGGTGCTATCCTTGATTCCATAGAATCAATGTGGCTGTAATAGCTTCCAGGAGTGCTTTCAAAACTCGATCTGATCGATACTATTTCCGAAAGAATCGAGTTAAGGGCAAAACTGTGTGTATTGGAAATATTCTGTGATTCACTATGAATATTGCTCTTTATATCAGGTAACTCTGACTGGTAAGCTATAATGGAATTTTCCCAGTCTTTTCTAAATACATAACCTTTTTGTCGTATTGTTTTTAATTTACTCCCAATAGAAAATAATTTTGTTTCAATATCTTTTATATTGTTAAAGATATCCTGGAAAAGATACTTGTTCTTCAATGAGGAAATTTCACTTTCAATAGAGGAGAGTTTCGATCTGTATTCACTTACTTTCTTTCCATCTCTCTGATACATTGTACCTCCTTTTTAATAGACTGACAATAGTTACTGCAAAGATAATCCTATTTTCTTCATACACGTAAAATCAGTCTAAATCTTTCTTACCACAATTTTTAAGAAAATTCAAACATTTTTTAAATATTTAAGCTCAATAAAACACCTTGACTTTCTGAAAATCTTGATTATAATATAATTTACTCTATCTCCCCCTTTGAAAAAGGGGGGACAGGGGGGATTTAAAAAGAAGGAAAGTCCGAAATTTGGAAAATGAAAATTTTCACATACAGTAATTAAGTAATTTGGTAATTGAGTAATTAAAACATAAAACTAAAAATGGTATGTTAAAGGAAAAATATGAAAATATTTTTCCCAGTACCAACAAAATAATTGGGAGGTTTAATGATTACAATTAAACAAATTGAAGAGTTGATGAAAATCTCTTCAGAAAAATATCCGATTTCAAGCTTCTATTTAGGAATTGCACCTGTCTTTCTTATTCAAAAGAAGTATCGGGTATTAGCAAAAGACCTTATTAAAGAGGGAACATCCGATCTTTCAAGATTTTCAGAAGAGCAAAGGGAATTTACTGAAAAAGATGTTAAGAAAATATTAAATTTTATTAACTATGAATTCGATGAAAAATCTCGGGGGCTTGCTATTTTTAGCTCAATAGGTATAAAACTCTGGCAAGTATACCAATTTCCAAGAAGAATAAAAGGTCGTTTTGTTATTGATACCGATCCATATACCCGTCCACTTGTCAGGTTCTTTGATGAGAATGAAAAATTCTTTGTATCTTTTGTCGATAATAGAAAGGCTCGATTCTTCAGTAGCTATACCGGAATAGTGAATGAGAGAGAAGAAATTTCTGAAGAAATACATGGAAGGCATAAAAAGGGAGGATGGTCGCAGGCACGGTTTCAGAGACATATTAAAAACCAGACACTGAAACACTTGAATAATGTTAGTGATGTTCTCTATGAAATTTACAAAAGGGAGAAATTCGATCATCTTATCCTTGGAGGTTCCCAGAAGGCTCGGGCTAATTTTAAAAATATCATGCACAGTTCATTGCAAAAAATTACAGTTGGAGAAATTGAGGGTGGTTTAGATGATCCAATATTAGATCTTAAAGAATCTATTCAGAAAATCATTGACAGTTTTGAGAATAAACAATCAAAAAAGTACCTTAAAACTCTTTTTGATAAGCTTGGTCAGAAACATTTGGCAGTTAATGGGCTTGAGCAGACTGTTGCAATGCTTAATCAGGCACGGATTCATACATTAATTGTAAAGGAAAATTTTACTAATCCTGGTTATAAATGCATTGGTTGCGAAACCCCATACACAAAAGAAATTAAAAAATGTTCACTATGTAATAAAAAAATCATCAAGGTACCAGATGTTATCGATGAGATTATAGAGAAAACATGGGAACTCAATGGAGAGGTAAAGTTCATAAAAAAGAGTAAGGAACTTGATGATTTGGGCGGTATTGCAGCCCTCTTGCGTTGGTAGAACTTACTAAAAATAAAACATTAATTTGAAACTTTTTTATTGATTCTACGTATTAATATCAAATGAAGATCTAAAGAATTCTTTGATTACAGAAATAATAAGAGGAAATTTTTAATAATTAAACACAATGGAGGCATAATGAAACGGTTACTATTTGCTGTTTTATTAATATGTTCAATGAGTACATTTCTTTTCTCATATGAGTCTGTTGCGGTCTCTGATAATGCTCTATCCACGATATTAAATCCTGCAGGATTGGGATTTAAAAGATCATTTGAAGGATATCTAATCAGCCCCTTTGACACGTCTGGAATTTTAGATGAAGCCTCTCTTTTCTTAAGAGCAGGGAATATTGGATTTACAAGTCAGTTTTATGGTGAAGGAAAAAATTACAATTCTTTCACAATTTCTCTTGGTTCATCACTAAGTAAAAATTTTTACATTGGTTCAGGTTATAGATGGTTTACAAAGATAAAAAGAAGTTCGGAATGGGATATAGGTTTACTTTACAGGCCATTAAATTTGTTATCAATAGGAATAACTGGAAAGAATATAAATTCTCCAGGCGAACTTTATCCTGAATACATTTTTGGTCTTGGAGTAAGACCATTCGGAAACAGATTTACCATTTCCCTTGACGCAAGTCTTAACAAGACAGAAACAGTGGATTACGGTGATGAATTTAATCTAACTGTTGGTGCAAAATTTGAACCAATTAAAGGTTTTATATTTAAAGGTCATTACTCGGAAAACAATATTGGAGCAGGCTTTGGTATAAACTTAAGCAATTTTGGAATAGAAAGTTATGCAAACTTTAATGAAGAAGATGAATTCGTCCAGGGATATACAATTTCACATTTCAGTGCTGACCGATATAGGACAGTATTAAAAAGTAGTAAGAAATATTGGCTTGAAATGAGTCTAAAGGGACCAATCATTGAAGAGCAACGGAAAACAGGTATTTTTGGGGGAAAGCATCCAACCCTTAAAGAAATACTTGATATTATTGACAAAATTAGTAACGATACTGAAATTGAAGGAATCTACCTTGAAATAGCAGGACCTCAGTGTGGATTCGCAAAGAAACAGGAAATAAGAAAAGCTTTAGCCGAATGTAAAAGAAAGGGTAAAAAGATACTCTGTTATTCTCAATCCATGGGGAATAGTGATTATTATCTCGCATCGGTTGCAGATTCCATATTTATGCCACCATTAGGTTTTTTAGGTCTCTCAGGAATATATTCAGAAATACCTTTCATAAAGGGCACACTCGATAAGATCGGGATTGAACCTGAACTTGAACAAATAGGAGAATATAAGTCAGCAGCTGATATTATTACAAAGGATAGTATGACTACTGCTCACAGGGAGGTAACAAACGCTATTCTTGATGACCTTTTCTCTCAGTTGACAATAGCTATTTCTGAAGCACGAGGAATTGAAGTTACACGAGTTAAAAATATAATTGATGAGGCTTCATTAACTACAAACAAAGCATTGGATAATGGACTCATAGATGAATTATTATATGAGGACGAGGTTAGGGAGAGGTTTAAAAAGGGAAAAGTGGAGGTTGTCCCACTTAAAAAATACATGTCAAAGAAAGAGTATGTTTATGATTGGCAACCTGAACCCAAAGATAAAATTGCTATAATTTATGCAACAGGAAACATTGTTTCCGGAAAGAATGGAAAAAATTTATTTGCTGGTGACCTTATGGGTTCTGAAACGATTGTTAATTCAATACGATCTGCAAGTAAAGATAAAAATATAAAGGCAATAATTTTAAGGATAGACAGTGGAGGCGGCTCAGGTCTTGCATCAGATATGATCTGGAGAGAAATTAAAAAAACAACTGAAGAAAAAGACAGCAAACCTTTTATTGTATCTATGTCTGATGTCGCAGGCTCAGGTGGATACTACATAGCTTG
>JAGMEZ010000033.1 GCA_023127905.1 Caldifarciminota bacterium | reverse complement strand
ACATGCGCAAGCGCACGCACAACCTCCTCCGCTTGACGACCATCCGCCTGAACGTGAACTGACTGGAACGGGGTGAGTAACAGTTGTAATAGACGATTGGAAACCTGTTAAGTTACTCACTATCTTGTTGGAAAAGCCTTCTATTCCTGAGACTATTGAGTTTGCAAAGTTTGCTCCTGGAAGGCTTGGCATGGATATGCCTGGGGCTTTAACTCCAGCTGCAGGGGAGATTGCAGCAGTAGGTCGTGCAGCAAAACCGGGATGGTAATGTCCCCACCAGATGGGTGCAATAATGTTCGTGCCGCTAAAAGTTTCGGTCATCTTGTCTTTATATCCTTCGTCCATCAGTAGCCATTCAAGATTTTTGTCAAATGTCTTGGATTTCAGTTCAGGGGTGTTCGCTTCCTTTATTTCCGTCCATGCCCTGTTAAGGATTCCTCTATAGTATTGCCTTGTTTTCGTTCTTGAAAATCCTTTTGTCTTTTTATTGACAGCTTTTATTAGATTAATGAATGTTGTCTTTAATTTTTTCTGGATAATTTTTCCATCCTTACTGATTGCTTGTAAAAAGTCTTTCTCGTAATCATGAATTTCTGGTTTTTCTTTCTCACCTTCGGTTATCTCAAGACGAAGGGGATCCTTTTTCTTCACCTTAATAAATCTCTTCTTAATCAGACCGAAAAGTATCATTGTTGCCGCTTTATTGAGGGGGAGTTCAAGAAGGATTGCGGACTCCACTGCAGTAAGACCTCTCTTTATTCCTACACCCTCAACTGATAGTGCAGGAGGAAGGTATTTCATCTTTCTTTTAGAAGCATTTATTGCTCCGATAACGGCAATAAAGATAAAAAAACCTATAATAATACAGGGACAGGAACCACCGATTAATCCTAAGATGACAGAGAAAAATGAACCTATTGCTTTTCCGAATGAAAATTTCGTCGGGGTTTCCGCTATGATTGCATCATCCGGGACATATTTTTCAGGAAAGGAGACGCCAAAAATGTACTGTTTTGAAGGAGAGGCATTAGGAATAGAGTACAAATACCAGACAAGTCCTGCTGAATCAACACCTGCTTCTGAGAACTTAATTTCATGATATTTTGGTTCATCAGGTTTTGTGCCGGGAGGAAAGATAAAGTAATATGCGAAATCTGTACTCCCGTGTGTAAATTGGCTTCCGTACCAGGTAGGAGAGAAAACTACCGAGGCATAATCTTCATCCTCGGTATCTGGAAATATCATATTCTTTATGTTGATAGAAAATATTAGGGTTCCTGTTTCACCTGGAGAAATTTCCTCCGAGCCAAGGTGAATCTCTACTCCCGGATGAACATACTCAGATGGTCTTATTTTTTTCAGTTTATGACCATCTAACGTTGCAGACGCTGATTTCAGGTCATACCACTTGTTCGGCATTCCAACGTCGATGATATCTATTGAGTGTGCATAATCGTCACAGGTAAACTGGATCTCATAGCTTATCGTGCAGGTTCCATCACTATTGACATAGAGAGCAGAATAGTTTTTATTGACGGTAAAACTATAATCCTGAGGAAATATGTTTACTGTAGTGAAGAAAAGAAAGACAGATAATAATAATATTTTTTTTACCATTTTGGAGCCTCCTCTACTTCATAATCAGAGCCACAGTATGGACAGGAAACGAAGATTGCGCCTTCCTTTAATGTTACACTATTCTTATCAAGCTGTGCACCACATTTTTGACATTTCATTGTCTGAAGTTGAATATCACCTGTAAGATCAATCTTCTGAGTAATCTCAATTTTCTCCTCTTTTGGATGCAGTCGTTTGTAGATAAAAATACTAATTCCGATCGTTATTGCAATGAATATGAAGCCTATAAAAATAAGAATGATCCCTGTTGAAAGACGTGCACCGCTGTCAACACCGGCAGCGCCTGCAGACCATATGAAAAGAACGCCAAAAAAGAGAAAAATAAGAGAGAAGAACCCCCCAAGAACTAAAATTGCAATTTGTATACATCCAAGCCCTTCTTTTTTTTTACTATTTTTTGCCATTTTACAGTCCTTTTTTAACACAAAGTTATTTAATTTTTAAGTAATTAGGTTATTACCTTCCATTCTCCAATGCTCAATTTCTACGATTCTAGTGCTTCTAACATCTGAAGTCTCTTATCTATATTCATTCTCCTATCTGCTATTTTTACTTCTTACTTTAATACTTGTAATTTCTCGCTTCTACTTACTCGTTGCTTTACTCTCTTATCCTGCTAATTTATGTCTTTCGAAAAGCTCCTTACTGGAAGGAGTTCCTGTCCTCTTTTTTTTGATAAAAATGGAAAATAAGGTGTTAAATATTGGTAGAGTTATGACAAAAGAGAAGAAAATTGTTTTTATAACTTCTCTTCTATGAGTCGCCTCCATTTCCTTCGTCATTCGGATTTTGGACTTGGTCATTTTCGTTTTAAAAGTATCCGATTTCTCTGAGGATGATTGCATTTTCCCTCCACTTTTTTCTTGTCTTAACAAAAAGTTCGAGGAAAACAGGTCTATTAAGAAAGAGTTCAATATTTTTCCTTGCAGAAATACCAACATTTTTTATTGCATTCCCCTTTTTGCCAATTATAATTTTCTTATGGCTATCTCTTTCAACTAAAATTATAGCTCTAATGTAATCCTTTTTACGATCCTTGGCTTCCCGGAACTCTTCTATATAGACAGCTGCATTATATGGAATTTCCTCACCATACTGGAGAAATATCTGTTCCCTTATTGCTTCGGTGACAAAAAAACGTTCTGGTTGTGATGATATGTTGTCAAGTGGGAAAAGCGGAGGCTCCTGTGGAAGGTACTTCTTTAACGATGAAATAATGTCTTTTGTATTTAGACCTTTTAAGGCGGAGATTGGGATAATCTCTTTAAAAGGAAAAGCTTCCTTTGCCTCAGTAATTAAAGGCAATAATAAGTTTTTATTTACTAAATCAATTTTGTTAATTATAAGAAAAACGCTTTTTTTTATCTTCTTGATTGTTTCAAGAATGTAGAAATCCAATTCATTATGTTTAACATCGATCATATAAAGTACTACTTCTGATTCATCGATCGTATGTATGGCAATTTTTACCATTATTCTCTGCAACTCATAGTTTGGTTCAAAGATACCAGGAGTATCAAGAAAGATAATCTGGGAATTGCAGTCGTTGTAAATTGCTACAACCTTTTTTCTCGTTGTTTGTGGTTTATGCGTAACAGCTGAAATTTTTGTTTCAAGAAGTTTATTAAGAAGTGTTGATTTACCCACGTTGGGCTTTCCTATAATTGTTGCGTATCCACTTCTGAAACCATTATTTTTTGTATTCATTTTTTCTTTGCATGATAAGGTAAAAGAAGCAGTTTGTCAACAATTTTTCATTCAAAAATAGGGACTGGGAGTGTTGTACTCGTTAAATAAGGTTTAGAATTAAATTCTTGTCCAACATTCTGAGTTCATTCTTATCAACTATAAACCTCTCAACATCTTTTCTGACTTTTACAAAGTCAATAGTAGCTAATCTTTCACGCAGAAAATTGTTAAAATTGTCCTTGTTTATGTTTACCTTTCTATGTTCA
>JAGMEZ010000329.1 GCA_023127905.1 Caldifarciminota bacterium | reverse complement strand
AATTCTATTAAGGAGAGTTTTATGAAAATAAAAGTGATTATCCTGGCATTTTTGCTTATCTCTTCAAAGCTTCTTTCAGATGAATACAATCCAACAACACTTGTAGTTCCTCCCTTCAAGCATACCTTTGGATACAGCAGAATTACCCGCTCTTCTCTAAAGATGGTTGCCGGTGATAAAATTAAATTTAATAACCCGCAAGGAATTGCAGCAGTTAAACTCCGCGCTCTTGATGATAAATCCACAAAGGAAGACGATGATGAACTGACAATCTTTGCCGTTAATTCAGGAGACAATGAGATATTTTACAACAAAGGTTTTAAAGGGTTTGGAACATATGGTGGATTTGGAAGCGGTGAAGGAAAACTATGGAATCCAATGGGGATTTGTGCAAATCCCAAAGGTGATGTCTGGGTTGCAGATTCAGAAAACGACAGAATAGTAAAGCTTTTCAGTGATGGTAAAAACCTTACTTTTGTGAAATCCATTGGTGAATTTGGAATTAAGAATGGAGAATTCGATGGTCCTACTGATGTGGCAATGGACTTTGACGGAAGGGTTTATGTGGCTGATACTGGAAACGATAGGGTACAGATTTTCTCAAGTGATTGCGAATTCCTCTTTTCTTTTTCAGGCACAGCAGATTTTCATCTTATAAAACCAAATGCTATTGCAGTAATCGATGAACGAGAACGGTGGTCATTCTTCAGTTCAGAATTTATTATAGTCATAGATGATAGTAGAACAAGGATTGTACAATTCACAAAAGATGGCAAATTAATTTCAAGCATCTCTACATACTCATTGGGTATAGAGAACGCACGCCTCGGATACGTTGCGATCGATTACTACAGCAATATCTATGTGACTGATGAGAACAATTCCCAGATACACATCTTTGACAAAGAGCTTCAGTTTATTACTTCGTTTGGCAGAAAAGGCACAGGAAATGCAGAATTCACCAATCCCCGAGGTATCACTATTTGGAAGAGATATGGACAGGTTTTTATCCTTGGGCAAAATGAAGCACAGTATTACTGGGTTGGAGTGGATGCATATGTAAAAGGTGTTTTTCCAGCAATATTTGCCGAAGAGGAACCTGGTGCAACCATTTCTCTTTTTATGACTCAACCAGCTCATATAAAAGTTAATATTTATCGGAAAGACAGTGGAGACCTTGTACGCACGCTCATTCCAAAATTAAAAAGGGAAATTGGTGAAGAAAACATTGTCTGGGACGGTCTTGATAAGGATGGTCAACTCGTCTCTCCTGGTAAATATAAGATCGAGATAACTCTTCGTCCTACCTACTCATCCAAGGGAAATTTTGAAAAGAAATTAACCTGCTACGCAGAAAGGCAGTAATGTTCCTTTCCCTTCTTTTGTTAGTTTCCTTTTTTCATCAGGAAATTCCAGCGGATTTTTATCAGTTCGATCCTGCTCTTAAGAAAATCTCAGAAATTAAAACCTCACCTTTTAGGGGAGAACCGTACATCTTTGAGGTTACACAACCATTTCTTCCTCTTAATGAAAAAAACCTCACACTCTTTTCAATCACCCATAAGGGCAACATACCTTTTCCTCCCAATATAAACTACTACTCTATCCTACAAAATGTTTCTTTCCAGGAGAATGTGATGCCTCCCCCGTATCTCGCTGGAGATATCTATTTTAAATTCTCTCCCTCTCCAATTTTTTTAAGCGCAACAAACCGTTTTCCTTTCTATCTTACTGTAAAAAAATTTAATAATGATATTCCCTTCTCTCAAATTCTGATCTTTAGGGATAAATCCGAAAACGAAAATATGCAATTCACATTTGGAAGGAACATAACAAAATACGCACGATTCAATATTGCAGCTGATTATCTCGAACAATCATACAAAACAAAACGTTCATTTGGATTTGATACAGACATTAAGCTTCCTTTTGAGACATATTCCCATTTTCTTTTTATAGACATTAAGGATGAAACGTCTGCTTATCCATTTGAGGACAAACTAATGTCTTTCTCAGTTTCAAGAAAGGAAGGATTGGTTCGCTTATTCAAAAAAACCGTTAAGGGAAGGGAAAAAACTGGTATAATCTCTGATATCTATCTACGGCTACCTTACCAGAGAATAACTTTAGGGTTTGATTATCCAAATTTTGATTCCACATACTTTCGAGCACTCCTGATCGATATAGTTAATCCAGTACCTCTCCTATATATCGTTCCAAGATTCGTCATTGATGCAAACAAAGAATATTCAGCTTCACTTGGTATGGGTTACCATCCTCTTGTTGATCTTTTCGTATATGGAAATATTCTTATGAATAAAGATAAAGAAATTTATTCCTCCATTGGCTTAAGGGCAAAGTCGGAGAAATTTCGTTTAGAAGGCTTCATCTTTTCAAAAAACGAAGAACCAGAAGACAATTCAGGGCTTGTTCTCTTTTACAACGGTGAGTTTCTCACAGATTTTTATCTCTTCTCCTACATTCTGGCAAAACTCAAGGGAAACAATTTTATCTTTATCCAGCCATTATATCAGAAATCCTTTATGAATGGAAAACTCAAACCAGGAATCTTCTCGGGTATAGAATATAACGGCGAAGAAACATTCATAAATGCTGGAATTTTAATTGAAATTATCGATGTGGACTTATATTTTGTCTTTGATGATATAAACGATAACGAATTAAGACAGTATAAATTCGGCGTCCGCTGGGACTTCTTTAATTAAAACCTTAAACCACAGAGAACACAGAGTTTTTTAATTTCCCCATCCCTTCCAAAGCAATTCGCCACAGATTTACACTGGGAGAAATTCGGGGTCAGGCCCCATTAGAAATATGAGATTTCTAACGAGGTAAACTTTGATAATTTGATAGAAGATTCGAGTCGGGTTGCAAAATATAATTTATGTTTGACAGATTAATGGAAATATTATCTAAGGAGATTGCCTTATATCTTATTCTAGATTCCAGATTCCAGCCTGACCCCGTTTACCGTTCCTCTACAACTCTTCTATCGTTATCTCTTTATTCGTATATATACAGATAGAGGCGGCAATCTTTAAGGATTCTTCAACTATTTTTTTTGCATCAAGGTCTGAAAACTTCATAAGTGCAGTTGCAGCAGCAAGTGCATAGGAACCTCCGGAACCAATTGCTATGATTTTACTGTCCGGCTCAATAACCTCTCCATTTCCTGAAATAAGGAGCGTATTCTTCTTATCAAGAACCGCAAGGATCGCTTCGAGCCTTCGTAAGTACTTATCCGTTCTCCAGTCCTTGGCAAGTTCAACCGCTGCTCTTGTAAGGTTTCCACGAAATTGTTTGAGTTTCTCCTCAAACCGTTCGAATAGCGTGAATGCGTCTGCAACAGAACCTGCAAAACCGGCAAGTACTTTTCCATCGTATAGTTTCCGTATTTTACGCGCCTTCTCTTTTATGACCGTGTCTTTCAAGGTAACCTGTCCATCCCCTCCAATTACCGTCTTCCCTTTATAATTCATTCCGAGTATTGTTGTTGCCTTCATATTTTTCCTCTCCTATTAGTTAATTAGTATTTTTAAATATTTTGACATTCTTCTTTTAACCTACTATTTTAAATTGTTATCTAATTTTTGCTTGCCTCCCACAAAAGTTTCCCATCCCCAATATCTACCTAAATCAATCCTCCTTTTGTTGGGGACAAGCCCCAACGCTACAAAATACTGAACCCTTGATTTGGTTTCGGGAAATTCTTTCCCGAAACACCAAAAAAATAACTTTTTATCTACAGTCTGAAAACTAACATACATCCTAAATCGTATATCATACATCCCAATCATTCTTCCTTATTTACGAAAATATTCCATAATTTGGGGGTTCTTTTGTAATTGTCACATCATGGGGATGGCTTTCTCTCAGCCCTGCATTCGTAATCTTAACAAATTCACTTTTTGCTTGTAGTTCTTTAATTGTTTTTACTCCACAGTACCCCATTCCCGATCTTAATCCGCCTGCAAGTTGAAAAATAACCTCCTTTAGCGTTCCCGAATAGGGAATTCTCCCAACAATACCCTCAGGTATTAGTTCTTTTACACTTTCCTGGAAATACCTATCCTTACTTCCCTCCTTCATTGCATCAACTGAACCCATCCCTCTATATACCTTGTATCTTCTGCCCTCAAGTATGACTGATTCTCCCGGACTCTCTTCTGTTCCAGCAAGAAGGACTCCAAGCATCACAACGTCAGCGCCTGCAGCAATAGCCTTAACAAGATCACCAGAATATTTTATACCTCCATCTGCAATAATAGGTATCCTCTCTTTTTTTGCGACCTCAGCAACATCCATAATAGCGGTTATCTGCGGTATTCCTACACCGGTTATAA
>JAGMEZ010000328.1 GCA_023127905.1 Caldifarciminota bacterium | reverse complement strand
CAGACATTGCATTCAAGGGGATGTCCTTAGCCCGGTTATAGACTATCTTTCCTTTAGACATCTATTCCTCCTTAATATTTACAGAATTATATGCCTCTGTTGCAGCCTGAGCATTCTCATCAGGTTTTATAGGAACAATCTCCTTTATTGCCTTGAGAAGTGATTCCAGGCTGACAACACCTGTAATTTTAGTTAATGCTCCGAGAATGGAAGTATTTACAATAGGTGAGGCTTTAGGTCCTAACTTATACTTTATGGCAATGTTGTAAGCATCCACTGTAGCAACCCTGAAATCTTTACAAAACTCTTGGAAATTACCTGGGGGTTTTTTCGTATTTATAAGAATCCATCCTCCCTTATGTAATCCTTCTGTAACATCTATCGCCTCTATCAGCGTTGGGTCAAGCACAACAACATGGTCTGGATTGTATATCTTCGAACGGACATATATCTCCTTATCATCTATACGTGTAAATGCATAAACAGGAGCACCCCTCCGTTCTACCCCAAACTCAGGAAAGGATTGAACATACCTTCCTTCAAGGGCTACAGCAATTGCCAGAGCTTTTGATGCAACAACTGCACCCTGTCCTCCCCTACCATGTATCCTGATTTCAATCATACACCCTCCCTACTTTACTTATTTATTTTTGGTTACAATGTTTAGAACTCTCGATTATTATCCTTTTTCCTTTCTTCATCGTTATGTTCGTTTAACTCCTTAATATCGTTCGTATCCTTCCTTATGTTTCAACTAATAAAACTAATTAGACAAATAAAACCAATAAAACAGTTTGTTTAATGTTACCATTTTATCAAAGCAGCACCCCAGGTAAAACCGCCTCCGAATGCATCAAGCAGAATTAAATCACCCTTTTTAACCCTTCCCTCTCTCACAGCCATATCAAGGGAAATAGGTATAGTCGCAGATGAAATATTACCAATCCTGTCTATTGTGATCATCGTTTTCTCAATTGGAATCCCAAACCGCTTTATCGTTGCCTCGATAATCCTGATATTTGCCTGATGAGGGATAAATAGAGCGAGCTCTTCGGGCTTGACATTTGCCTTCTTTAGAGTTTCTCCTGCAGCAAGTGCCATCATTCTCACTGCATGTTTGTAGACCTCATTCCCTTTCATATAAATGGTATGTAGATTTTTATCAACCGTCTCATGGGTAGCCGGCATCCGCGAACCACCAGCGGGTTGAATCAAAAGATCTCCAAGAGAACCATCTGCTCCCCAATAGGATGACAGAATACCCGAATCATCATCAGTTGCTTCCATGATAACAGATCCAGCACCATCCCCAAAGAGCACACAGGTTGTTCTGTCCGTCCAGTTAGTGATTCTTGTTAAAACCTCTACACCGCTAACAAGAACTCTCTTTGCAGTTCCTGCTTTAATCAAACTATCTGCAACAATCAGTCCGTAAAGGAAACCTGAACAGGCAGCACTCACATCAAATGCAGGGACACCTTCTATTCCAAGAGCCGTACCTACCCAGCATCCTGTTGATGGAAAAAGTGTATCAGGAGAGATTGTCCCAACAACTATGGCATCAATATCTTTTGGTTCAATGGACGCCATTTCAATTGCCTTTTTCGCTGCTTTCACTACGAGATCAGATGCTGCCTCGTCATCACCAACAAAATGTCTTTCCTCTATCCCGCTTCTTGTTCTAATCCATTCATCAGATGTATCAACAATCTTCTCTAAGTCAAAATTTGTTACAACCTTTTCAGGGAGATACGAACCTGTACCGATAATTTTTGATCCTTTCAATTCCTACTCCTTTACTGTTTTAGCAGCCATTGCAATTGATAAAAACTTGGAATCCTCAGAATCAGCACGGGAAGTAAGGATACAGGGAGCCTGAGTTCCGGTAACAAGTGCTGCGAGTCTCCCCCTGCCAAGCTGGGTTATTGATTTATAAAAAGAATTCCCTGCTTCTATATTGGAAAAAAGCAGTATGTCTGCATCTCCTCCAACAGGGCTATTAAGACCCTTTATATCACAGCACTCCTTTGAGACGGCAACATCGAGCGCAAGGGGACCATCGACAATTGCCCCTTTTATCTGACCTCGCCTTGCCATCTGTGTTATTATTGCAGCATCTATTGTTGCATTCATCTTAGGAGAAACTTTTTCAGTTGCAGCAATAATAGCAGCCTTTGGTTTTTCAATATCAAACATATGTGCTATTT
>JAGMEZ010000327.1 GCA_023127905.1 Caldifarciminota bacterium | reverse complement strand
GAGGATATTAGCTAAAGATTAGAAGCAGTATATGCAAGCAGTCCATATGTTCTTATGAAGGTTTTTGAGAACGACCCAATTGTTCGTCGTCTTATCAAAGCAGGACGGGAGGTTGTTCCACTTATTTCTAAAGAAATGAAGAAGGGATTGAAACTGCTTGGAAACGGTGCGATACAATTCTTGTAAGCGATGCTGGTGGTCAGATGCAAGCTGAAGCCAAACCCAAACGCGGTTGGTTCCGTCATACATTTCGAGTTCGAAGTATTACCGACAATCAGGTTCGTGCACTCCGGAAGCGTCAGTTGATTGAGTCGTTTAAACTCCGTAAGAAGATGCTTGAGCAAGGTGAGAACCCCCAAAGTGATTTATTCAGGCTGACCACCCGAGATGGTGCGTACTGGGGTATTCGTACCGATATTACTCATTACGAACTTGTTGATGCACTCGACTGCCCAATCGACAAAACAACTGAACTTGCCAGTATCCAGACGAGATTGAAACGCCTTGATTCGAAGACTCAGGAATGTCTTATCAACTGGGGCTATGCCGTCTGTGATGCTGCAATGCGTAAACACGTTGACACTACGCTGCCAATCCCCACCGGATTTCCGTATGATAAACTACTGCACTAATATATTCGCATAAGAGCAGTAGGAAAAAAATATTAAAAAAATAGGATTTTTTACTTGACAAAACTTACTTTTTTTATTATAATAGATTGTTACAAAAAAATTAGTTGTTTGAAATTGAAAATAGGACCTCGGCAGGTTGGCCTAATCCCCCCCTTTTATCCCACCACACCCAAAAAAAAATCCTTTTGGTCGACCTGCCAGTTTTTTTTTTAAACAGGGATTTTTTTTTACCGCAAAGTGCGCAGAGATCGATAATAAATATTTAAAGAAGCCGCAGACTTTACCCTGCGTAATTACAGCGAAGCGTTTGTTTACAGCGTTAGCGTTCGTTTCACAGCAAAACGTTAGTTTACAGCCGAAGGCGTTTGTTTACAGCGTCAGCGTTCAATTAACAGCTTATGGGTTCGTTTACAGCCGAAGGCGTTTGTTTTACAGCGATAGCGTTAAATTACAACGAAGTGTTTGTTTACAGTGAAACGTTTATTTACGTGATGAAGAGGTGGAAGGGAGGAGTGGAATAATGGAGAGGATTTTTTCCTTTAGCTGTGTCTTTGTTCCATTGTTTTTAATAACAAAATCGCATTTATTCATTTTTTTCTTATCCGATAACTGAGAATTAATTCTCTGAACAGCTTTTTTTCTCGAGATGCCTTTTTTGATCAATCTTTGAATTTTCTTCTCTTTATCTGCGGTAACGAGGATAATTTTATCAAACCAGTTTTCAATTCTCCATTCAAAAATAAGAGCAGCATTAACTACAATAACCCTGTCATCTCTTTTATCTATTTCTCTTTTTAGCTTGTACAGGAGTGGTGGGTGGACAATAGCATTGAACACTTTTAGTTTTTTTTTATTGGAAAAAACGATATTCCCCAACTTTTTTCTATCAATCTTTCTATCTTTTAAGCAATCTCCACATGCATCAAAGATTTCCATAATAATCTCTTTTCTTTTGAGTATCTCCCAACCAATTTTGTCTGCTTCAATAACCGGTAGTCCACTCTCTTTAAGAATTTTTCCTACCATAGATTTCCCAGAGGCAATATTCCCGGTCAAACCAATTAAAATCTTTTTATACTTCACAATCCAAATTATATATAAAGAGAGAGAAAAATCAAGCAAAAAATTACCCAGCACATTTATTTAAAAGTGCTGGGTATTTTTTTTCGTGAAGGAACCACTCTACTTCAGAATAACGACTTTATCAGTAAGGTGTGTTGAAACTGTCGTTAATCGTATAAAATAGACGCCATTCTTCTCTGGGAACCACGATGATGTGTAATGCCCACTGACCTTGAATCCATCAACTAAGGTAGCAACGACTCGGCCACTGACATCGTACACACTGAGGTCGATGTATTCACTATTCTGAAGGCTGAATTGAACTTCGACTCTATTCGATAACGAAATAGCTTTCAGTTTAGTGTAGTCAACCTCAACCGGCTCTTCATCAACACTCGCTGCTAACGCAAGGTTAATCCTGTATATTGCTTGAGATAGACTTGTAGAATTGCACCAGTAATTGACCGTCATATCATAATCACCGAGAAGAACATAGTTCAGAGGAATGTACCCGTTTTGGTTGTACTGACCCCATGTTGAACCACTCTGATTGTTTAAAACCGGAGGAACAATATTGTAGGTGCTTTGAATCCATTTTGTTGTTGTCATAGATTCGTAGATATCAACGCTTAGAACCTGGACTGGTTCTCCAAGATTATCAAAATGTTCCTGTAAATCCGTTAACCACTGAAACTCAGCGAGACATCCCCCTCACGTAGACTGTCCAAAATTCAACCAAACAACATTAAATCTGTAATCAGTGAGTGTATGGTATACATAGCCTGTATCAGGGCAGGTGAAATTAGGTGCGGGATCCCCGATATTTGGTCCTGCCAATAGGGGAATTATCAGCAGAAAGACAACAACACATGCATACATGAAATATCTCATAATTCACCTCCTTTCACTAAATCAGGTAATATGAAAAATATATTGACATTTTTCTTTTATCTACTATTTTTAATCCCCCCTAACCCCCCTTTGCTAAAGGGGGACCGAGGGGGATTTTGACACACTTGGCGTGCGATACTTGTAAACATGATGACAAACAACT
>JAGMEZ010000326.1 GCA_023127905.1 Caldifarciminota bacterium | reverse complement strand
GTGAATTGCAAACCATTAAGGTAGCAAAGGCAATCCAGTCCGCTGATAAACTTATTAATATTCCGACTGCAAAGTCTCACTCAGCCACAGGTGTTAGCCTTGGAATAAAAAATCTGATGGGATTGGTATGGGATAGAGGGCACCTTCACAGGCTAAATTTGCACCGGGCAATTGCCGAACTGGCTACGGTGATAATGCCCGATTTGACAATCATTGATGCAACGAGGGCGCTCACAAGCGGTGGTCCGGGTGGTCCGGGAAAAACAGTTAAACTAAATACTGTTATTGCTGGAACTGATGTAGTCGCAGTTGATTCATATACCGTAGGCATTACCCAGTGGTACGACAAGTCATTCACCGGTAACAAGGTAAAGTATATTGTTGAGGCATCAGAGTTGGGGCTTGGTGAGATAGATACCGGTAAAATGAACATAATTAAGGTTGAGGTTTAGTACTTCCCATAATAATTTTAGTTAAATGCAGAGGATAAGTGGCTGCAAAAAAATTTAAAAGACACAGAATAAGAAGATGGATAATTCAAATATTCTTTTTCGTATCATTCATCTTTTTATTTATTCAAACGAAATACGGTCAGGATGTTATATTCCAAAATCTCTTTTTCAGATTTGACCCGTTAATTCTAATTGTTCTAAGTATTGCGTACAGGACACTTGTTACATCTGCTCTGGTGTCTCTATTTCTGATTGTTGGAACCTTTATTTTTGGTCGTTTTTTCTGCGGATTCATCTGCCCGTTGGGAACCACAATCGATATTTTCGATTCATTCATAAAAAGAAAAGAAAAAAAGATATCTCCTAAGAACGGAAAATACTTAATACTTCTTTTTCTTGTTCTTTCTGCAATTATTGGGAGTTCGTTTGTCCATTTTTTTGATCCGCTTTCTATCCTTGAACGTTCTTTAACACTAATTATTTATCCAGTAATCACATATATAATTGGTATTTTTACCGCATTGACACCTGCAGTCTATACAGAAACGGTTCTTGCACTCATTATATTTGCTATAATTCTTGGGTTGGGTTTTATTACCCCGCGGTTCTGGTGCAGAAATCTGTGTCCTTTGGGTGGAATGTTAGCAATTATTTCAAAATTCTCATTGTTTAAGGTTACGTTTCTTGAAGGTTGTACAGAATGTGGCATATGCGGTAGTGTATGTCCAACTGGAGCGATTGATTTCGAGATGAAGAAAATCGATTCTGCGGAGTGTATTGATTGTCTCAGGTGTCAACACGAGTGTCCTCAGAGTGTCATTAGATACAAACTCCATATGTCCTTTGTATCTTTTGATATAAAAAGGAGACATATAATAACTGCAATTGGCACAGGTTTTCTTGCTGCACCCTTATCAAGGTTTTTAATTCATTCCGACCTGTCAAAAAGATTAATCAGACCTCCGGGGTCAATCCCAGAGCCAGATTTTTTAAATGCCTGCGTACATTGTGGTATGTGTATGAAAATTTGTCCAACAAATGGACTTCAGCCCTGCCTTTTTGAAGCTGGAGTTAATGGACTGTGGACACCGAGACTCGTTCCAGTTATTGGTGGTTGTGAAAAAAACTGTAATATGTGCGGGCAGGTATGTCCAACGTCAGCAATAAGAAAACTATCTCTTGAGGAAAAAACGTATGCAAAAATGGGGTCCGCTGTCATCGACAGAAGCAGGTGTATTGCATGGGAGCAAGATAAGGTCTGTTTAATATGTGATGAAATCTGTCAATACAATGCTATAAGTTCTCTCAATGAGACAGTACGTGATGTAACAATTCTCAGGCCTTTTGTTGATGAAAGGATATGTACTGGCTGTGGATTATGCGAGTCGCGTTGTCCCATAGAAGGACCATCAGCGATTCAGGTATATTCTATTGGGGAAGAACGAAAACGTTTTGGATCGTATATAACGGAAGAGAAAAAGAAATTAAGAGAATGCGAGAAAAAGGTAGAGGATATTCCTTCGGGATTTATAATTGATAACAAGTGATTGCACTTTTATTTTTTCTCATAAGTTTCCCTCAGAAAGGTATTGATAACCAACCAATAATTTATGATGCAATTTCAGATATATATGCATCAGAGTTTGTCTTTTTTTCAACCCAGTATGGAATCTATACGTTTGACCGGAATTCTGAAAAATGGGGCAGAATAACCGAGGCTTCAGGGTTACCTGATAACTTAGCAGAAATTATTGGATTTGATGAAGGCATACTATGGGTTGCAACACCTGGTGGGCTTGCCTCTGCAGATATAAGGATCAACGACTGGCAAACCTATGACCTGACCGGGAAGGTCAAGGGACTTGCCTTCGATGATAAGTATGTATGGGTAGGTGGTGAATTTGGCATAAAACGATTTGATAAATATACCGAAATATGGGAAGATATTTCTGATTTAGATATTAATGATGCATTTTTAGAAAAAAATTATATATGGTTTGCCACTGATTCCGGGATTGTTAGATACAACCTTGAGTTTGAGAAAATAGAAGAGGTGTTAACTGCGCCGAAATCCAATTATACTCACATTATTAATACCCCTGGTAGGATCTGGTTTCTCTCGCAGGAAACCTTTGCCTCCTATAAAAAAGACATTGAAGGTTGGTCAACATATAAGGCAATTAAAATTAATGATTATTCAAATCTGGATGATTCACTCTTTGTGGTGAGTGAAGGAAAACTCTACCTTTATGAACCAATAGGGGATAACTGGATTACGTTCAGGGATATTGAAGTACTCCAGAATGTCAATGGAATTTTTGTGAATGCTCAAAATATCCTGATGGCAACGAATGAAGGACTTATTATATATAACTGGCATGAAAGAAGCAGAAAGTTTTTTAATCGAAGAAACGGGCTTGAGATAGATTCACTTATTGATGTGTATCAGGATTCTAAATTTATTTTTGTTGTGAGTCGGCATGACATTGAATATCTGGATACACAAACAGAAGCCTGGAATGTGGAAACGTATAAACCTGTTGCACCGAGGAGAGAGAAAATTTTTTATCTGGATGAAGCAGGTGCGCATGCTCGATTAATAAAGGATACTGACATAAAACTCCAGGGACGTGTATACTATTCAGAAACCCGTTCAGTTTCAAATTCCATAACTTCGAGATCTGATTATGAGAACATTAATCTGAAATTGATCAGTCAACACAGTAGTAACAGGCTTGTTTCGCTATATTATGATGATACAGATAAAGAACAGGTTATGTACGGTTTTGGATACCGAGGTCTTAATCAGGATTTTTTATATAAATGTAATGGTGGATATCTGGAATCTGAATACTATGAGTTTGGACTTATCCCTCAATTTTCTACTTTTGGTGGAAATACAAAGTTGAGATATAAATCACACAGTATGGATTTACAGGGCGGAGTTTTGAAATCTCAGTTGAGAAGTGATTTTTTTACAGGAAGAAAAATTGAGAAAGAACTTACCCTGTTCGATACATACTACACGAAGAATGTCTTCTATTACATCTACCCGGTGGAACAAACAATGCAAAAAGGTATTGACACAGTTTTTATTGATGATAGGAATTCATCAAATAATAAGATTGATACGAGAGTTGGATATTCAATCGGTGGGATTACCGGGGATTTTGATGTCCTCGTAAATGGTATTGATTATTTTATAGATTATAATAAAGGGATTATTCATTTTCTCTATCCTCGGAATGATTCAGAAATTATTGTTATATTGCTTAATAGAGATGAGATTGTTATCCAGTCTGAAACGGTTATGAGAAAAGAATTGGAGAATGTTTATATCATTGGTCCTGATATTGTTCCTAATTCCTTCTCCATGATGATATCAGATACACTTGGTCAAGTTCATCCCTTAAATGAATTTGGACTTGATAATAATCAAGACAATAAGATAGATGCAGAATTTATCAATCATGATCTGGGATTTTTGTCATTTCCACAGCCAAGACCGTTCCCTGATGTAGTTTATGACAGTACTCGTCATATTTATACAATGGATATACAATTCATTACGGAGGCAGTATTCTTTTATCTTTCAAATAAACCAATCCAGATCGGAAGTGAAAACGTATTTGTAGATGGAGAATTAATGACGCGCGGAACACAGTATGTTGTTGATTACACTTCGGGTGTTCTTCTGTTCCTGCAGGAGGATATCATTTCCGATTTTAGCGAGATTGAAGTTCAGTATTCTTCTGTAGAAAGGGATAGAGAAGATCTTTTTTTCTCGGTCCAGCCAAATTTTAGATTCGGAAATAACATTAACTTTGCACCCGCTTTTTCCTTTGTTGACGAAGAAAAAATTGTTCATTTCTCAGGGAAAATGCAAACTGGATCTCATGGTGATAAAGATGTAAAATTAATACCACAGATTGCAATTAATAGTGAAAAAGAATGGGCACAGGCTTATACTCTGATTGCAAAATATAAGATATTAAGCCTTAATACCGAATACAAAGGTTTTTCAAAATATTTTGAATCGTTCGGAGTAAATGAAAGAAGATATGGAAAATTGAAGCACGGAGGCTCAGCTCTCATTGGTATCGAACCAGGATACTATGTAAGATTGGATGGGAAAATCAAAAAGGAGCTCCATATTGATTCTTTAGATACTGAGCATGGTATACTGTACTCCTATTGCAAAATTAATTATTTGAACCCAGCATTGCCTAATGGTTATATTCTTTTTGGAAAAGACTACCTACCAGATTATGAAAAGGATAAAATTCAAGTTAATACGAACTATAATTTCCAGGTACTGAAGATGAAAATAAAACTAAATTCTGTTTTCAAAAATGTAAACGTGGACTTAGACGAAGAAAATAGGAAAAAAGAATTGGAATATATAATAAATGCAAACTTTGCCTTACCTTTTCCTTTTTCTGGAGATATCTACTTCCGCGGCAATAATTCTTATTATAATAATCTGAAGGAAAGGTACGATGATGAAATTCGCGGAATATTAAACATTGATGTAATACCTGGTCTTTATTATTCGGGAAATTATAATCTTCGTTCGACAACCTATTATATTGATATGTTACAGGATCTAACGCTGAAGAATTACTTCTACAACAATCTGAACATTGCGCCAGGACGCTGGTACTCTCAATTGAGTGTTGTGAACTTTTCTTTCGGAGTAGGTAGAAATTTTGAAGAGTATATCGAAGAGCTCCCTGCTAATTATAAAAAGAAAGGAATAGTAATTAACCCCACCGAAGACGGTTCACTTTCGAGTATCAGTAACGTCAATAATTATTATGGTTCACTACAATTGTCACCATTTTCCGATATTGTAATATGGGGAAAACGAACCTTGAGTAAGAGTGCAATTTCTTATTATTCTCTCTCAGAATTAAAGCCAACAGTTAGAGATGAAATTAAGGTTGAATTTGAACCTGGAAATTTCGGGTTTTTTATTACTTCATGGGATCGTAGAATTGCAAAAAGCTACCCTGAACATACGGTTCAGAACATATATGGTGAATGGAGTAAACCGTGGTCTGCATTGCTGAGAACAAAGCTGAGTTCCAATTATCATTTTGATGAAGATAATTATCTGATAGCAAGGATAAATAACTCTGAACTAAAGGGGAATTTAGAAACCCTGTTGAGATTCAGTTCAAAATCATATATGAGGATAAATATTGGAGGAACCCGTTGGAGAAGTACGTTGAATGAAATTAGCTACTCAATTATTCCTGGAATTGGTTTAAACATGAACCTTTTCGAATTTTTATATTTACAATTTGATTATGAATCTACAATTCCGTTTGAGGGTTCTTCTACTCACATGATTTCGTCGAAAATAACAGGACAATTTTAATTTATTCTATGAATTGACTTTTGGTTGCCTTTATTGTATGATGGAAACGATGAAAGTTGATTTCAAAGATATTTGCAAATGATAAATTTAAAATATTAGAAATTGAAATTCTATGAGGATTGATATTGTTAACCTTACTAAGGAGAATTTAAGTGATGCTCCAGAATGGGATAGTCATCCATTTAGCTGTAAGTATTGCATCTATTGGGAATTTCCTGACGAGTACGGAGATTCTGTTAAGGGTAAAAGGAGTTATCTACTACAGAAAAAAACTTTATGGCTACAGGACACAAAAAGAATATTTGAAAATTGTGGAAAGTTGATGTATCTAAATGGAGAACCTATTGGATACGCTCAGTATGCTCCTCCTGAATTTTTACCACGCTCATCGTATTATCATTCAGATTCACCGGATTATGATGCTGTGTTAATCTCATGTCTCTTCATACCCAGGAATGAGTTTAGGGGAAAGGGTTTCGGTAGTCAACTGCTTGAAAATATTCTTGTTGAATTAAGAAAGAGAGGAATAAAGACAGTTGAAACGTTTGCAAGGAAAGGAAATCCTGATAATCCATCAGGACCTGAAGGGTTCTATGTAAAAAACGGCTTCGTTACTAAAAAAGTTGATTTAGAATTCTCTCTTATGAGGTTGGAATTTTAATTTACTAAAGTAAATTTTCAAGGAAAACCTTAACCTTCCTGTTTATTCCTTGCTCGCCATCGTAGAACATATTTATAATAGGAATCTTTATATCCTTTTGTATTGTGTGGAAGAATGCTTGTGTGATGACACCTGGCATACAGGTGAACGGTGCGACATTTACTATAGCCTTTGCACCATCACGTGCAAAAATTCTGCTTCTTCCCAGAGTTAGAATTGCCTCAGTTCCAAAATTAGGAGGAACATACCGCATTGCTTCATTTAGAATTTCATCAATTTCTGGTTCTCTTCGGTCTTTCAGAATGGGTTCTGTAATTTCGTTTATCTCACGTTCGACCTTTCTGATGAATTTATTTACCATAGCTGTTTTCAGCTTTTTAATATAATTTCTTGAGATACCTGCACGCCATCGTGCCATAAAATCCGTATACCATATCCATTCGGATATTGGAGAAATCCAGACTTCACAGCCACTTGACTCAATTAATTCATTAAGATTGTCGTTTCCATACGGGTCTTGCCTGATGTATATTTCACCAACAACTCCGACAATTGGTTTAATTATGTCTTTTACGTTTATATTTTCAAATGCTTCAATTCCCCGTGATAATTCATCGTATATATTATCATTACTTTCTATTGCATGTTCTAACCTGTCAACAATATTTCTATAAGTTCTTTCTGTTTCCTCAGTATTTTTTTCGTATGGTTTTATTCTATTTCTACATTTTAGAATGGAATCATAGATGAGGATTATTTTCCATAGAAAAACTCTCATTCTCTGAGGGAGACCACTGTACGCATTGTATGAGTTGGGTGATAGTATAGAAGTATCTTTATAACCTTCCCTATCGAGTATAAGCCTCTGAAGAAAGACATACTGTCCAAATCTGCAAGGACCAAATGACGTCGGCATAAAAAGTGCGTGTTTCTCCTGTGACATTTTTTCTATCTCATGAATGAATGATCCGATCGTCAATGCACATGGAAGGCATTCTGAACCCCTTACAAGTTTTCTCCCTATTTTCCATGTTTTTTCCGTTGTTTGTGGGATTGCCTTAGATTTAAAACCAAATCTTCTGAATGTTGCAGCAAAGAATCTTGCTCCAACAGGATGCATTGGAGGGATCCAGATAATTTTATCTTTCAGTTCATCATCTCCTCTGGTTAGTATAAATATTTTTGATATTTTTTCTCTTTCCTTCTTTCGATACTCATTTATAACGTCAAAGTATGATTCAATCCTTGTTTGAAAAACTGCATCCCCACCGTGCTCATCGACTTCAAGGATGAGCATGGGTCTGTTTTTCATTATTTCTTCAGCATATGATAGTAAAAATGAATCTGGTCCACAGGAGAAGTTCGTTATATAAACAGGAAATAAATTTTCCTTGTCTTTTATAAAATTTAAGGTGTCTATAATCTTACCACCGTATCTCCAGTACATTTTTTCATCTGTCGTTGAGGGTGAAGAAATGAAGTTCATGGGGATGATTTTGTAACCACTCTGGGAGATCTTTAAAGGTACACCAAGATTACCCGTGTTGCAGTACAGAGTGTATGGTCTTCCTATAAGGACAATTGCCTTTTCCCCGTTTGCATTTATATCTCTTAGAATTTTTCTTCCCCTATTCTCGATTTCATTGTCAAATTTTACCTGCTCGGTTATTGCTTTCTTGAGGGCGTTTTTAATTCGCCATTTCTTAATTTCCCACTTTTCAAAATATTCATACAATTTCTGAATCATTACATATTTCTTAGCAGTAAAGTCAAAAACGGGACTTAAAAATTTGTTATGCTGAACCCCTCTCAAAGAAAATCCAGCTGTTATGTAACCCGGATGTGATTCAACATAAGGACAGAAATAGTTATATGATTTCTCGTTCGAAATCTTGAAGTTAATGATCCATGGAAGAAAGATATAGTCAACATCTTTCCTTCTTAAAAGATCATCAACTACACCGAAGAGAATTTTAACTGGAAAGCAGAAATCTGATGTAGCGTTTTCTTTTCCTTTCTCTACAGTCTTTTTATCCGGGGGTTTTGATAGGATAACTCTGAAACCGAGCTCCTCAAGGAAAGTTTTGTAGAATGGATAAAGTGAGTAGGATGAGATAGCCAAAGGAATACCAATGGTTGCAATATAGTCCTTTCTGGACTTAGTACCACATGACAGTTTCCTCATATAGAATCGAAAGAGGTCAAATTCTTTATTTATATGTGATGAAGTATCGTCGGGCTCCCTTCCACACTGATACCCAAAGGATACAACCTTATTGCCTATGGAAAGGTATGTAATCTTGCAGTGATTTTCACATAATGTGCAATTCTTGTAATGTATATCAACTTCTTTATCTTTCACCTCGAATCCCTCGAAAGTGGTCTTACTTTTTAATCTTTCCTTAACAATAAGGGCAGTTCCATAAGCACCCATTACATGACAGTATGGTGAAACTTTAACTTCAACACCAAGTCCATTCTCAAATCCTGCTACAAGTGCCTTATTTCTCGCAGTCGCTCCCTGAAAAAAGATTTTATCCTTTGGAATATATCGTCTGCCGACGACTCTATTTATATAATTTTGAACAACAGAATATATACTTGCTGCCATTGCTTCCTTTTTTGAATACCCTTCCCTCAGGAGTTTATCAATGTCTTGTTCCATGAATACTGCGCATCTCTCCTGGCTAACAGGTGGGGATATTCCCATTATACTATCGCTTACCTTCTTTATATCATACCCAAGCTTTTTTGCCTGTTCCTCAAGGAAACTACCTGTTCCTGCTGCACATACGTAGTTCATGTTACAATCATAGACGCTTCCATCTTTAATTCTGATATACTTTGAGTCCTGTCCCCCTATTTCAAATATGACCTTAAGATCAGGAAATATATTTAATGCACCTTTTGCGTGAGCTGTTATCTCATTTATGATAACGTCTGCTCCAACGAAATGTCCGACAAGTTTTCTTCCTGAACCAGTTGTCCCAGCACCTTTTATTTTTACTGGTATGTTTTCTTTCTTTAATATCCACGTAATTGATTCAAAGAGCCTTTTTGTTGCTCCTATTGGATCACCCTCAGTCCTGCAATAGAAGTCTGCAACAATATTTGTTTCTTCATCAATTAAAATTGCCTTTGTGCTATTTGAGCCGATATCGAGCCCGATATATGCATCTATAGTTCTCTCTAAATTTCTGTGAATTCTTATCTCTGTTTTATTTTTATGGATAGTTTCCTTATAGACTTTAAAATCTGGATAGTCTGATTTTTTTAATAATAACGGAACATTCTCCTCTTTCTTTTTTCTTACACCTTTACTCTCTCTTATAGAGAAAACCTTCTTTGAGAATGGTTTTACACTTTCCAATGCAGCGCCAACTGCTTGGAATAGAGGTGAGATTTCTTTATCGTAGACCAGCTCCTGCCCTGCTATTTTTTTTAGGTATTCTATTACAAAGAGATTTCTGACTACACCACCAGATAATACTGTTCTGCCACTTATAGGTTTTCCCTTGAATAGTGTTTGTAATACACTTAAAGACATTCCTTTGCACAGCCCTGCCCACATTTCCATCTTTGAATATCCTTCCTGTTGTCTGTTAATTAAATCAGTCTTAGCAAATACTGTACACCTGCTTGCAATGGTTGGTGGGGATTGTGGAGTATCTTTCCATTTTGCTATCTCTTTATATTCGAGACAGAGTCTCTCTTTTTGCTGATCAAGAAAGCTTCCTGTCCCTGCAGCACAGAGAGAATTTGTTATAAGATTCTTAAATTCACCATCAACACCGAGTTCGATGAGTTTCGATGAACTTGCTCCAATCTCAATGATATTCCTTACATCAGGATAAAATTTCTTAACTCCTTTTATTAAGCATTTAACTGAATCTATAACATCAAAGATTTTGAAATATTCCTTCAGGAAATAAGCATGTTCACCTGTTATACCAAGAAGGTTTTCATTATTCTTTAAGGTTGAAGTAATAGTCTTGAAAACCTGTAAAATTTCTCCTTTGTGTAAGATAATGTGTTTATGGGCAATAGAGCCATTGTCAAGAAATATAACTTTCACTGTCTGAGATCCTATGTCAATTCCAATTCTTTTCATTGATAAAAAGTTTAATTAGTTATATATTTCATTTTCATTAAGAAGGAATTTTAGATACAGTGTGAAAAGTTTCTAAAATAAAGGATTATACAATTTGTTTTGATAATAATTAAATACTTATATATCATAGCCATTAGTGTTTGTCAAGAGAATATAATTTTCCTTTCTTATATATAAATACTATTTAGGTGTGTTAGGAAATTAGATTTTTGAGAGGGTGGAAAATTGAACTACCACTCGATTTCTTCAATTATTACATCTTGTGGGATTTTGAAGCCGACGACTTCTTCAGGAAGTTCTACATTAAACTGAGGATTGATATAGGTTATTTTTTCAACGGTTGAGTCTGCCTTCGAATACCGAACAGTAAAAATTTCTAAAGGAAAGTAATATTCACCATATTGAATGTGATTACTGTAATGGGATTTGCTTAGTGTTGAACCATTTGGTTTTTTAAATTCAGCATAGGAAATTTTGCCAGAAACATATACCAGGGTAAAATCTCCCAGTATCCTGGATGCCTTTTTGGGAGGCTTCCAGTAGGTTAATAAGGTATCCCCTCCTTTTTTGCGGTGGTAAGAAAGAGAATATCCTAAATCAATTAACCCATAATCTTTATTAACAACCCCCAAAAAAGCCTGAAAGAATGGTAGTGTAACAGGATTCTGGGTGTTAAATCGGAACGCCTTTCTCTGGTCTGGATAGTATATATCCATTACGAATTTACCTAAAATCATCCATTGATTGATCGGCTCCTTAATGAGTACAGTAATGTTTTCCTGAGAACTAAAGTAGATAGTTCCTTTGATAATCTCTTCAGTGTTTTTTTCTTTATAGTATCGAATGAATTTTACCTGAATATCCTGCAAAGACTGAGAGGCACAAAAATTATTGGTGATATTTAGTAAAATAAAAACTGTAAATGCTGTTAATGTTTTTTTCATACTCTATTTTCACTTTCAATCATTACCAAACAATGTCCAGGAGCAACCTCCAGCACAAAAATCTAACGAAATTTACTATCCTTTTTTCTTCTAAAAGCGATAAATTCATTTATAATTTTTTCAATTTTTTCGTCTGGCAGTTCATTGGATGTTTCTTTCGTTTGATTGAGCTCAGTTTCTTTAGGTGCTTCTGTATTTTTAATTTGAGGTTTTTCGGGAGTTCGTATGTTGTAAGCAAGTCTCTTTATATTAATTAGATGGAGTGGTGAGATATTATCTGAAGTAATACCGCCCCCCCATGTCCCGCATCCAAGCGTAAGTGAGGGTGAGAGACCTGTTGTAAAACCTATACCACCATGTGTTCCTGGTGTGTTTACAAGTATCCTGAATGCAGGTTTCTTCATAGCAAATTCTCTGATAACTTTTTCATCCTCTGAGTGAATGACAAGTGTATGTCCAATTCCACCGTATTTCAAAATCTCAATGCACCGTGAACATCCATGTTGCCAGTCTGTTTCGACATAATATGATAAGACCGGTGATATTTTTTCCTTTGATAATGGAAATTCATCCCCTACACCTCCGGGTTCAGCTATTAGTATTCTGGTTCCAGAGGGGATGGAAATTCCTGATTTTGCTGCAATGATATGAACAGGCTGTCCGACAACATCGGGATCCGGTAAACCCTTAGCCGTAAAAAGAATATTCTTCACTGCCACTGCTTCCTCTTTAGTAAGAAAATAGCAATTGTTTTTTTTGAATTCCTCCCGAACATCTTTATCGATTGGTTCGTCACAAATAACCGCCTGTTCTGAAGAACAGACGGTTCCATTATCGAATGTCTTGCTTAAGATAATTTTCGAAACCGCTTCTTTAATGTTACAGGAGCGTTCGAGAAATGCGGGAACGTTTCCAGGACCTACCCCTATTGCAGGTTTTCCAGAACTATATGCTGCCTTTACCATAGCACTTCCACCCGTTGCAAGGATAAGACTAATTTCAGGATTTCTCATTAGTTCATTAGACCCTTCCATAGTAACGTTTGATATGCACTGGATCGTGTATTCAGGCGCACCTGCAATTTGTGCAGCTTTACCCAGAATGTTTGATGTACTGAGACTACATTTTACAGCTCGGGGATGTGGGGAAAAAACAATAGTATTTCTTGCTTTTATAGATATTAAAGCCTTAAAGATTACTGTAGATGTCGGGTTTGTCATTGGAATTATACCGGCAATAGGACCCATAGGTTCAGCAATTTCGTAAACTTTTCTTTCTGGATACTCATTGATGATACCAACGGTTTTCATATCCTTTATTGATT